>NZ_PQLP01000013.1:0-77006 GCF_002918965.1 Acinetobacter sp. ACNIH3
GTCCACAGTTCTACTTCCGTACAACTGACGTAACTGGTGCGATCGCGCTTAAAGAAGGCGTTGAAATGGTTATGCCTGGTGACAACGTTGAGATGTCAGTAGAGCTGATCCACCCAATCGCAATGGACGCAGGCCTTCGCTTCGCGATCCGTGAAGGTGGTCGTACAGTTGGTGCTGGTGTAGTGTCTCGTGTTACTGCATAATCACTGATTGTGTAAAAAAAGCGTCCCTTTGGGACGCTTTTTTTTGTTTATCTAAAGTGAAAAATAAATTGTCTAACAAAATTAGAGTGCTGTCCTAAAGTGATATTCAGCTGACCTTAACTGCAATGATGTCAAGCAGATAACTGAGTAAGATACCAATAAGAAAATAGAAAAATAGGGCCGGGTCGAGAAGATCTGTCAGGAGGCGTTATATGAATGCTGAAGTAAAAATTACTCATCGTGCCGGTGCAAGTTTTCCTGTACGTCGCATGAACTTTGATTTTGAACAGGTTCCAGAATACTGGATGAATGGTTCAGCCGGGCTGACTCATTTTATGACAGCATTGTCTGCCTTGTTTCCCGCAGGTGAAAAATTCTTTATCGACAGTGTGCGTGCGGTACGTAATCATCCCAAGCTTAAAGACAATGAAGTACTGCAAAAAGAAATCTCTGCTTTCATTGGGCAAGAAGCGATGCATACCCAGGAACATGTCGGCTTCAATGCCTCAGCGCAAAAATACGGTCATGATGTTGATACCTTGGATCGTTATACGGATAAAGTCATTCAAACAACGCGTAAAGTCATGGCAAAATTAGCCAAGCCTGTGGGAATTACTCAGGAAATGGTAGATTTGACTGCAACGACCGCACTTGAACATTTTACTGCGACTATTGCCTCTCAGTTGCTGACCAATAGTCATATTCAGGAACTGATGAAAGATGACACCATGAAAACCATGTGGTTGTGGCATGCCATTGAAGAAAATGAGCATAAAGCTGTGGCCTATGACGTGTTTGAAGGCGTGTTTGGAAAAGGCTTAAAGTCATATCTGTTACGTACCAGTTCACTGGTAATTGCTATGGTGACTTTGTTCTTTGTGCAAAGCTATTTTGTCATGCGTTTGCTAAAGGAAGATCGTCAGTTAAACCTGGAATCCCTCAAGGACATTTACGAATATGGTTATAGTCCGTCCAAAGGTGTAATTACTGGTATGGGGCGTGAAATGGCGATGTACTTCAAACCGGGTTTCCATCCAAATGACCATGATACACACAGTTTGCTGACACACTGGAAAGGCAAACTTGGTCTTTAATCCGAGACTAAAAAAGGGCGATTGAAATCGCTCTTTTTTTTTACTCGATTTTCAGTATAAAGTTTCTATAATGCGCAGGAGATTTTTATTGATAGATGAACGAACATGATTCGTTTGATGCAAATAGCAGATATAGATGCGGTCACCCAGATTGAGCAACAAGTGCAATCTCATCCTTGGACCAGAACCCAGTTCGAGGAAGCCGTTAGTGCTTATCAGAGCACTATTATTGAATATGCAGGTAAAGTGGTGGGTTTTTGTATTTTGCAACCGGTATTGGATGAAGCCAATTTATTACTCATGGCAATTGACCCAAGCCAGCAGGGTAAAGGTCTTGGTTTTCAGTTGCTAGAAAAATCTATCCAGTTACTGAAAAATAATCCGGTACAGATTTTCCTGGAAGTACGTAAATCAAATACAGCTGCAATTCGTCTTTATGAAAAGGCTGGTTTTCACCAGATTGACCTGCGCAAGAATTACTATCCAAACTCGGGCGGTGGTCGTGAACATGCCATTATTATGGTGAAGGCATGTACAGACGATTTTGCCAGCCTGTTTAAATAAATCAGATTAAAGCTTCTTTTTAGTGACGACCATCTTACTTGATGATGGGATTATTCCATCCGGAGGGTAGGGTCGTCATCAAGGAGTTTCCCAGGTGTTCAATCTCCGCCGCATTGAGCGAGTGGTTTAACCGACGCCATTGGCCATCAATCAGCAATTCAAGCGGCAGGTATTGAGACTTGTAATTCATCTTGCTGGAATGCGGGACCCAGTAACCCAGATAAATAAAAGGCAGCTCTAATTTCTGAGCATGTTCAATCTGTTTTAGAATTGCAAAAACACCGAGTGAACGTCGATTTTCATCCGGATCAAAGAAGGTATAAACCGCAGAAATTCCGTCATCGAGCAGATCACAGGTCGATACACTGATCAGCCGGTCATCTTTCCAGAGTTCCAGGAAAAAGCTATCGGTACAGCTTTGCAACAAAAACTTTTCAAACTGATCCCGGCTTGGTGGATACATATCACCATCGGCGTGGCGTTCATTGATATAGCGTTCATACAGCGCATAATGGCTATCATTTGCCTGCTGCGGTGCAGTAATGCGCAGGCTTAAGTCCTGATTTCTTTTCCATGCCTTTTTTTGTGAACTGTTCATGTTGAATTCACGCACGGGTACACGAGAGGAGAGGCATTGACGGCACAGGTGACATTCAGGACGATATACAAAATCGCCACTACGGCGGAAACCGGTACGGGATAATTCAGAAAGTGTCACCACATCTATGCGATGTGAGGGATCGAGAAAAACCATACGTGCAGACTTGTTGGGCAGATAGCTGCAATCATGTGGCGGGGTAATATAATACTGTAAATCGTTCAGTAGGGATTTTGGTTGATAGGAGTTCATGACAAATTCCCTCTGTTATTTTCATTCATTTAATCGCGCATTTAACGCTATTGTTTTACTTGAAAATACACCCTCCTGATACTTTTGCCAATTGATAGGTGGGCGTTTTATCACATCCTGTAACGAATTAAGATACGCTTGGCGAGAAATTGTACTGGCACCGAGGCTTAACAGGTGGTCATTGACCAACTGGCAGTCAATCCAAGGAAGCTGATTTTCCTGACCTATCAGCATTAAAGTATAAAATGCCATTTTCGAGACATCTGTCTGGGTGCTGAACATGGATTCACCAAAACAGCCCTGTCCAATGGTGACGCCATATAATCCGCCCACCACTTGATCTTCATCCCAGACTTCAATGCTATAGCCATAACCGGCGTCAAACATATCACAGTAACCCTGAATAATATCTTCGCTAATCCAGGTGTCATCGGCATAAGCACGAGGCAGTGAGCAGGAACGGATAACCCGTTCAAAAGCATGATTCACAGTAATTTTATAATCATACTTTTTCATATTTCGAATCAGGGATTTACTTGGATGATAATCCTGTGGTCGGATAATGCAACGTGGTTCCGGGCTCCACCAGCAGATTGGATCACCTTCAGAAAACCATGGAAAAAGGCCATGTGAATAGGCTTCAAACAGGGTAGATGGAGTGAGATCGGCGCCAATACAAATCAGGCCTTCTCCTTCAAGATCCACTTCTACAGGATTGGGGAAAATGAACTGTGAAGGAGGAAGATGTTGCATGCTTGAACCTGGTTTTAGAATCATCAGTATTTATCATACATAAAAAAACCGCCCAAGATGGACGGCTTTCTCATTTTCGCTGCTTAGTCTAACTTGCCCATCGCATCGAGATATTTTTCTGCATCCAGTGCGGCCATACAGCCCGAACCTGCAGAGGTAATTGCCTGACGGTATACGCTATCCGCAATATCACCCGCAGCAAATACGCCAGGAATAGAAGTTTGCGTTGCATTGCCCGCAGTACCGCTTTGCACCTGGATATAACCATCACGAAGCTGTAATTGACCTTCAAACATGCTGCTGTTTGGCTTATGGCCAATCGCAACGAACATGCCTGAAACTTCAACTTCTTGAGTCGAATCATCTTGAGTTGATTTCAAACGTACAGAAGTTACGCCTGCTTTGGCATCACCTAAAACTTCATCCACTTGATGATTCCAAATGATGCTGATTTTGCCTTCTTTCTCTTTTTCAAAAAGATGGTCCTGAAGAATTTTTTCAGAACGCAGGCTGTCACGACGGTGTACCAAAGTCACGTGAGATGCGATATTTGACAGGTAAAGTGCTTCTTCTACCGCAGTATTGCCACCACCGACAACCATAACTTTCTGGTTTTTATAGAAGAAACCATCACAGGTCGCACATGCACTCACACCTTGACCCATAAATGCAGCTTCAGATTCAAGACCCAAGTATTGCGCGGTCGCACCGGTACAAATGATCAAGGCGTCACAAGTGAACTCTTCCATGTCACCTTTTAATACGAAAGGACGTACGTTCAGATCTACTTCATTGATGTGGTCATATACGATTTCAGTACCGAAACGTTCCGCATGCGCCTGCATACGTTCCATCAATACTGGACCAGTCAGGCCTTCAGGATCACCTGGCCAGTTGTCCACTTCAGTCGTCGTTGTCAGCTGACCACCAAGTTGCAGACCTGCAATGAGTGTCGGTTTTAAGTTTGCACGCGCTGCATACACAGCGGCGCTATAGCCAGCAGGGCCGGAACCTAAAATAATCAGTCTTGAGTGACGTGCGCTCATCGGGCTATCCTTTTTGTATTTAGAAATTTATTGAATTATACGTGAAACTGTATAACAGTGGTGTGAGATTAAAGTCGATATTATTGATCATCCAAATCGATTTGAGCTATATAGAAGTGATAAAGAACAAGACCTATGTGCAGTTGCACAATACTGCATCTTTTTTCGTGTAACAGGTGCATAATAGGCATTTTATTGCGTCGTTTTTTTGAATCATAATAGCAAAAGAACATTCATGAAGAATTGGCTACAGGACAGTATATGACAACGGTGTCGAGTGCTTATGCACAGCGCTTAGTAATGACATTATTTTTGGTCTCATTTGGGATCTATCTGTTTCTTGCAACAGTGACCTATACGCCATTTGACCCGGGGTGGATGCACATTTCCAGTGACACCCAGACGGTTTCAAATGCCAGTGGGGTTGCAGGTGCATGGATTTCAGACTTACTGTTTGGTTTTCTGGGCTGGGCGAGCTTACTCATTCCATTCTATCTGTTCGTAGAAGCAGTACAGGTTTGGTGGCCACACAGCTTCCTGAACCGGCCATTCCGTTATGCAGCGCAATTCTTCCTGTTACTGACCACTTCTGCCTTACTGTTCCTGTTCTGGGAAGTTCCTGCTGATACACTGGATAATTCGTCGGGTGGCATTATCGGTTATGAATTAGGTCAGAGTCTTGAACAGCTATTGACGATATACGGTGCGGCAGTGTTTCTGGTGGGTTTATGGGTCATGCTGTTCACCTTGGCCTTTGGCGTGAAATGGAACAAAACCTGGAGCAGCCTGAAAGCAACGCCTGCATATTTACAGGATCTGTTTTATCGTAATGTCCCGGAAGGGGAGGGCGAATTTGATCGCTCTATGGCAGTTGCCAAGAAAGATATCGCCAGCAGCCCTGCTAAAAAGAGCATCTCAACGCCTGTGGTTCCTGTACCTGAGCATGAGCCTGTAGAAATAGATCCCGTAGTTCGTGACCATGTAGCCGAGCGCCTGTTTGATGACATTGCTGACCGTGAATTCAAGGCGCAACAGAAAAAACATATTGAACCTGAACTTAGTCCGGAAGATGAAGAATTTGAAAAAACGCTTGAAAAAGCGCATCGCCTGATTCAGGATCCAGATCGCGTAATTACTACGGGCGAAGTTTGGCGTGCCTTGCATTCTGATGATGATCAGCGCCATAAACAGGATATTGATGCTTTATTAAAAGCAGCGGAAGAACAGCAACATCCCCCTGCAGCCCCTACAACAGTTGCTTCAATTCAGGAAATCAAGGCACATCTTAAAACTGAAACACCTGTACCGTCTGTGACGACGAAAAAAGGTCTGGATTGGGATGATGATGAAATCTTTGATGAGCTATTGGCAGCTGTACCGCCGGGTAAAACTGCGACGGATGTGCATAGTCCATTTACTGCGCAAGCAGCTACTGAACAGCCAACCTTAAGAATTGTCGAAGACTTGCCCAAAGGTGCGGCAGCGACTGCAGCTGTGGCAACAGGCATCAGTATCCCACCGGTTTCTACGTCCGCAATACGTAACACGGGGCTAGAAACTGATTTTGATGATCTGGATGATTTGCTGGTCGAGGATATTGAGCCGCAAAAGCCAGCCCGTGCTTCCAGCTATGCGCAATCTTCCGCTTTTGTACAGGCACCGATTCAGCATCAAGGCATAGAAGTCTCTGCACCTGAAAGCAACTCGACTGCTCAGACAGCTCTTCAACAAAATACAAATCAGCACAATACCATTGATGCAGTCAAAGCGGCATTATCCAAAGAAGAATTTATTGAAGCATGGCATGAAACTGCGGGTGCTCCTCAAGAGGAAGATGAATTCGATTTTGATGCTCCACTGACTGACTCGATGGGTCGTCCATTGTCACGCGCCATGATGGTGGCTGAACGCCGTAAAGATCTTTCGCCATTACCAGGTCTGGAACTACTGGATGAAGTTGATCCGAACAAGAAAGTCAATTTCACTGAAGAGCAATTATCACGTCTGTCTGAATTACTGGAAATTAAACTACAGGAATTTAACGTCAAGGCCAAAGTGGTTGAAGCGCAGCCTGGCCCAGTGGTCACTCGTTTTGAACTGGATCTGGCACCAGGGGTAAAAGCCTCTAAAGTGACGAATATTTCGCGTGATCTGGCACGTTCGATGTCGATGGCATCGGTGCGTGTGGTTGAAGTGATTCCAGGCAAGCCATATATCGGGATTGAAGTACCAAACAGTACCCGTGAAATGGTACGCCTGATCGAGCTGGTTAAAACACCGAAATTTGAAGATGCAAGTGCCATCCTGTCGATGGCGATGGGTAAAGACATTTCTGGTAATCCGGTGATTACTGAACTTGGCAAGGCACCGCATATGCTGGTTGCCGGTACAACCGGCTCTGGTAAGTCGGTCGCAGTAAACTCGATGATTTTGTCGATGCTACTCAAGTACACACCTGATCAATTACGTCTGATCCTGATTGACCCGAAACAGCTGGAACTCGCAAACTATAACGATATTCCACACCTGTTGACGCCTGTAGTCACTGACATGAAAGATGCAGTCAGTGCACTGAACTGGTGTGTCAATGAAATGGAACGTCGTTATAAGCTGATGTCCTTCCTGAAAATTCGTAAGCTAAGCGACTACAACCGTAAGGTTGAAGAAGCCATTGCCAATGGTGAAGATCTGTTTGATCCAACCTGGAAAGCCAGTGAATCGGTGGCAGGGGAACGTGCACCACGTTTGACACCATTACCATCGATTGTGATTGTCGCGGACGAGTTCGCAGATATGATCATGCAGGTCGGTAAAAAAGCGGAAGAAATGATTACCCGACTGGCACAGAAATCTCGTGCTGCGGGGATTCACCTGTTACTGGCAACTCAACGCCCATCGGTGGATGTGATTACCGGTCTGATCAAAGCCAACATCCCAACACGTGTAGCACTGCGTGTAAACTCGAAAATTGATTCGCGTACCATTCTGGATGCAGGAGGTGCAGAAGACCTGCTTGGTCATGGTGACATGCTGTTTCTGGGGCCAGGTAAGATTGAGCCTGAGCGTGTGCATGGTGCCTTTATTGCCGATGATGAAGTTAACCGTATTTGTGATGCCTGGCGTGAGCGTGGTGCCCCGAACTATGTTGATGAAATTCTAACTCCATTTGATGAAGAACCAACAAGTCGTGGCTTTGAAGATGGTGGCGATGGTGCTTCTGACCGTGATCCACTGTATGACCAGTGTGTGTCTTTCGTACTGGAAACTCGTAAGGCATCTACATCATCGCTACAGCGTAAGTTTAGCCTCGGTTATAACCGTGCTGCCCGAATCATCGACCAGATGGAAGAAAATGGTGTGGTGAGCGCGATGGGCGCGAATGGTAAGCGTGAGATTCTGATCTAATTCAGCATCTCCACCGATAAAAAAGCCTGCATGAAGCAGGCTTTTTTATTGCATCAGCAAAGTCTTAAGCGAACTTGGCCAATACTTCAAGGAACTCAGCACTGTGACGCGGGAATTTCGCGATCACGTCATGAATGCGTTCACCTTCAGGGTTAGTAGCATTGATATCACGACCATCTGCAACGAATTGAGTCAACAGGCGTTCATAGTCAAAAGGACGCATGTGTTTATAAGCATGATAAAGCACATGAAAGTCTGCGTTTACGCCTGCAGGAGGTAATTGAGTGAGATAGGCAAACACACGCTCATCTGACCATTCTTCGTTAAATGTTGCCGGTTGAGACAATGCCATCACAAGCTCCTTGATATAATTTTCGACATGAAAAAGGCAAAATATGAGTACGCAAGTGACAAAGTATTTTTCATTTTCTCTGTCTACCTTGAAGCTAAACTTCGGATCTTGTGATTGGGTAAAGTAAACTTTGTATAACCAGTCCACTCGAAGCATCGCTTCTCGTCTTGCGCTTCAACAAAGCAGTAATTTACTTTCAGTCCAATCGAAGCAAAGCTTCTCGTCTTGCGACTGAACAAAGCAGTGCTTTGTTCAGTCTCATATTTTGCCTTGAATCAATTTGATTGACTAATCAAAAATCAAATTATCGTTCTTCAGGTAAATTGATATTCATTTCAAGCATTTCAATATTCGCTTCAGAACGGACCTGCATTTGAATATGCTGTTCATCTACACCGCGAACATAACGATTGACCACTTGCATGATTTCTTTCTTCATCATGTCAATCTTGTCCTGGCTTAAACGACGTCCCAGACCCTGTTCAGATGCAACAATTACCTTTAAACGGTCTTTCGCGGTTTGTGCGCTTGTTGGTTTTTCCTCACTGCTAAAAAGCTTACTCCAGAATCCAGCCATGCTTATGCTCCAAATAGTCGAGCTAACCAGCCCTTTGGTTTCACTTCAATATGACGGTAAGGACGCTCTTCACCCAGGAAGCGCGCAACCAGGTCATCATAAGCCTGACCTGCAGCAGAAGCAGTAAAGTTGATAACTGGCTTGCCTTCGTTCGATGCTTGCAGGACACTTGGACACTCAGGAATTACACCCAGAGTCGGCACACGTAAAATATCTTTAGAAATGTCATCAATGGTCAACATTTCCTGTTTATCCGCGCGTTCAGGATTGAAACGTGTGATACACAGATGTTTACGGATGCGGCCTTCATTTTGTTCTACTTTTTTAGTCTTGCTGTCGAGCATACCAATGATACGGTCAGAGTCACGTACTGAAGAAATTTCAGGGTTAGTGACAATGATGGCTTCATCAGCATGGTACATGGCCATGATGGCACCACGTTCGATCCCCGCAGGTGAGTCACAAATAATGTAGTCAAATTCCTGCGACAGTTCATCCATTACACGTGCAACACCTTCATCAGTGAGGGCATCTTTATCACGTGTTTGAGACGCTGGCAAAATATATAAGTTCTCAATATCCTTATCGCGAATAAGCGCTTGTTGTAAACGCGCTTCATTATTTAAAACATTCACAAAATCATAAACAACGCGACGTTCACAACCCATGATCAAGTCCAGGTTACGCAAACCCACGTCAAAATCGATAACAACAGTTTTGTGGCCACGTAGGGCTAAACCTGTTGCAAAAGATGCACTCGTTGTAGTTTTACCTACGCCACCTTTGCCTGACGTTACGACAACAATTTTCGCCACCGAATCCACTCCTGTTATGGTTTAAATCCCCCTTTTGTGTATGGGGTTTTTTGGTGTTTATTTATACATTAAAATTCCAGAGCTTCAAATACAAGCTCTTGGTTGTCATTTAGGTAAATATGTACCGGTTTTTTCGTTACGTGCGGGGGAATATCATCCGCCACACAGTAAGTGCCTGCAATAGATACCAATTCTGCTTCCAGGGAATGACAGAAAATTCGTGCTGAACTGTTCCCACCTGCGCCGGCAATGACTCTACCACGAACGCTACCATAAATATGTATATTTCCTGAAGCAATCACTTCCGAACCGCTGTTAATACCAGCTTTCAAGATAATATCGCCCTGGTTCTGGACCAGACATTGACCGGTACGCAGAATTTCATCGTGATAAGAGGTCACATGCGAAATTCGTGCCGGTGCAGCTTCTACCACCGCAGCTTCTGCGGCAGGCGCTTCAGGTTCTGCCGGGGTTTCAATGACCTGTTCCTGGGTGGCTTTGATCTGCTGTAACTGGCGATCTTGCGGAATTACCGGGAACTGGATGGCACGCGCCTGTTCCGACAGAATGCCTTCAACCACGGCCAGTGGCTGTACATTCAGATCAATCAGCAGTTGAATCAGGGCAATTAATTCCTGATCTACCGAACTTTCAATCACCGCCGGAATTTGGGGTGGAAACCCTTTTTGTAACATTGGGCTCAATTGCTGGCGGATCGCATCATGATCATCTGTATCTAAGCTAATGCGAATCGCATTGACCATTCTGCCTTTTATCCGTATGTCAGCCATAATGATTCCTTAAGACTTCTGACCTGTTCATTGTTGTCGAAGTAAATGTTGTAAATAGAGCAAATCCTAGAACAATTCGGCCGAATACTCTAGCCGAAGGTTTAAATATTTTTATTGCTGGCTATTCTTTGTCAGTTTCCTGCTCATTCAGGATCTGTTGCCACTTTTTCACTTTCACCTGTTTGCGAATGGCTTCCAGGGTTTCAAACACCGCAGACTCTACCAACGCATCAATATGCGGATTATGTTCAATCTCGATCTGGCTGACTTTATCCGCAATATGCGCATAGGCTACATTATCTGGCAGGCTGTCATGATGGGCAAAAGGCTGAATCAGCCCTTGGGTAATATTTTCGCCCAAACGTTGGCCAATGCTTTGAATCTGCCGTTCCATACGTCCGCCGACAATTGGCAGCAGGCGCAGTAACTGGGTCAGCTCCGGGGTATCTTCAATGGCCTGACTCACCACCTGACCGACATTTTCGGCAATGCTCTGACGCTGGCTCTGCAATTCTTTACCCAAAGATTGCTGCAAGATGTCGGCCAGTGCTGCGGCCAGCAGTTTGCGGTGCTGCTCGACCAGATCATCAATAAACTGGCGATGACCAGTGCTGCTGCTCAGTTCACGTTGCAGGTTATTGACAATGGTCAGCACAATCCGGCTCGACAGTTCTTCCATCACCAGGTTGTAATAAAAGTTGGCGCGTCGGAAGATGCTGTCCGGGATGACCTTGTAGCCATGACTATACAGGTTGTAGCCAATCGCCACGGCGCGTAATAAACGCAGAAAACGCAGCTGTGGCAGAATCGACAGCACTTCATACCAGTGCACGAAGGGGAAAAACCACCAGCGGGCATGATGCCGGAAAATAATCGCCAGGCCCCAGCGTACCAGCAATTCAATAATCAGGAAGGTGGTAAACCAGCCTTCGGTAATAATGACCCAGGGACGCAGTTCCGTGCGATAAAACTGCAGTACTTCCGGCAACTGAATAAAGTTGAAAAGCCAGTCACCAAAATCACTCATCAAAATGGCATTGGCACTCAGGCAGAACAGGTTGATGAGGATCAACGCCATCATAAAGATGTCGTATACCAGCACCACTTTCCAACTCCATGAGTCCTTTCTGACAAAGTGAAAGGAAGATTTGATCACCGGCTCTTCGCGTTTCTTCATAATTTTTTTGGGTACTCGCTTACTGCTCAGCAAATTTCTGTTTCATCTCATGAATGAGCTGATCTTTCTCTGTCCAGAGTTGATGCACCCAGTCCTGAAAACGTTCCCGATAGGCGGCATCTTCTTCATAGTCACCACCCAGCACCCAGTCTGGAATGTCAATTTTTCGCAGATTGACCGCAATACGTGGCACTTCGCCCAGCCAGAATTCGCCATAACCTGGTGCGCCGTCCGGATACACAATGGTCATATCCACCAGCGCATCAATTTCATTGCCCAGAATATTCAGCGCCAGCGCCAGACCGCCAGCTTTGGGTTTCAGCAGATGCTGATACGGCGATTGCTGCTGATCATGTTTTTCATGGGTAAAGCGCGTGCCTTCCAGATAGTTGAGCAGGGTAAACGGTTGGCTGAGCAGCTGTTCGCAGGATTTACGCGCTTCCAGCATATCGCGGTCTTTTAGCGCCGGATTTTTGGCAATCTGTTCTTTGGTATGCCGTTTCATCATCGGGAAGCCCAGAATTTTAAAGGCCTGTCCGACAAAAGGAATGAAGATCAGCTCCCATTTGGTAAAGAAACGGGTCAGCGGCATGCGGGTTAAACCGAAATACTGGTTGACGGTAGTATCGACCCAGCTCTGGTGGTTACAGGTCATTAAATAACGGCCCTGCATGCTCAGCTCTAGGCCATCTTCAATACTGATGTCCCAGTGGGTATTGGGTAATACATGGTCAATCAGCCAGTTGTTGACACTGAGCCAGCTGTTGGTAATCTGGATATTGGTTTGGTCGATCTTGGCCGATTTCTTGAACAATTTGGTCAGGCCCAAAGCCAGTACCGGCGGTCCATGTAAAAAAGTGCTGCCGGTGATCACTGAGCTGACCGTAAGCCCTTTTGTGATTTTTTTTAAGAGCGGTTGCTTATTGGTTTTAGATGACATAAACAGTCCTGAATATAAAAACAACTTATACGAAGTTCTGCCCAATATAATTGTTGTTTTTAAAATAAAAAAGTGTTGAAGTGAAACTGTGTAGGAATTATGGTGAACTTATGCGTAGAACAACATGAGATTATTGCAAATTGTAAATATAAGTTTATTTATTAACAAAAAATCAATGGTCTAAGCACTTTATTTCATCCAAACTTTCCCATATACGAAAAACACAAGTAAGGAGGCATGCGATGCGTGCACTAGCAATTTCAGCAGTAGTCGGGGCAATGGTATTAACAGGTTGTCAAACCACTGGTAATAACCTGGGCGGCGTAGAATATGACAAAACCGCATTAGGAACTACTATTGGTGCGGCAGCAGGTTATGGTATTTCTAAAGGGAACGCCAATACCAGCGCACAAAACAACCGTGCAGCAGCAATTGGTGCGGTACTCGGTGGTGCTGCAGGTGTCTACCTGGACAATAAAGAGAAAAAATTACGTCAACAAATGGCTGGTACCGGTGTAGATGTTAACCGTAACCCAGATGGTTCTGTTGGCCTGATCATGCCAGGTAACATTACTTTTGATATCAACAAGTCAAACATCAAACCAAACTTCTATGCAACTCTAGATAAAGTGGCGCAAGTCCTGACTGAAGATAACAAGAGCGGTATCTTGGTGACAGGTTATACTGACAGCACCGGTAACGACTCTATCAATATCCCGTTATCTCAGGCGCGTGCACAATCTGTAGCGAGCTACCTGGCATCTCGTGGTGTATCAACTGCACGTATCAATGCCCAAGGTCACGGTTCATCAAACCCGATCGCATCTAACGCAACTGCAGAAGGCCGTGAGCAAAACCGTCGTGTTGAGATCAGCATTTACGCGATCCAGTAATTCGGTCAAGAATTCAAAAAACCACCTTCGGGGTGGTTTTTTTATGACCAGAAAAGCAGCATTTTAGATTAGGCAACTGTGGCGGAGATGACTATAATCGAGCTCGAACCGAAATAGAGGAAACACTATGTCACTGGCAAGTCAACTCAATGACAAGCAACTTGAAGCCATGAAATATACTCAAGGACCCTTGTTAGTGCTTGCAGGTGCAGGTTCAGGTAAAACCTCGGTGATTACCCGGAAAATTGCCTATCTGGTACAGCAATGCCGTATTCCGGCGCACCGGATTACCGCCATGACCTTTACCAACAAGGCCGCGCGTGAAATGAAAGAGCGGGTTGGTAAGTTGCTGTCGCGTGAAGAAGCCAAAGGTCTTTCGGTCTCGACCTTCCATACGTTCGGTTTAAATTTACTGCGCTTAGAGCTAAAACATACTCCGCTCAAAGCCAACTTTTCGATTCTGGATGCCGACGACTGCAAACGCATTCTGATGGATCTGATGCATCGCGACAATTTATCGGGTGCAGAAAGCAAAGAGCTGATTGCGCGGGCCATGAAAATGATTTCGGACTGGAAAAATGACCTGATTCCACCGGAGCAGGCACATACCACCTGTGAAACGCCAGAAGACATCCAGATGGCGCATTTATATCAGCTGTATGAGCGTAACCTGCGTGCCTATAACGCAGTCGATTTTGATGACCTGATTGTGATGCCAACCCGTTTATTGCAGGAAAATGCCGAAGTCCGCGATAAATGGCAAAACCGGGTGCGTTATTTGCTGGTCGATGAGTATCAGGACACCAACACCGCGCAGTATATTCTGGTCAAGCTTCTGGTCGGGGTAATGGGGCAGTTCACCGCCGTAGGGGATGATGACCAGTCCATTTACGCCTGGCGCGGTGCCAAGCCGGAAAATATGGCGCTCTTAAAAGAAGATTTCCCAAATTTAAAAGTGATCAAGCTGGAGCAGAACTACCGCTCCACCAGCCGGATTCTAAAAGCCGCCAATACCGTAATTGGCAATAACCCGCATATTTTTGACAAAAAACTCTGGTCAGACAAAGGCCATGGTGAAGTCATCCGGGTGATTACCTGCCGCAATGATGATGATGAAGCAGAGCGCGTGGTCAAAGATCTGATCACGCATAAGCTGATGAACGGTAAAAACTGGAAAGATTATGCGATTTTGTATCGCGGTAACTTCCAGGCGCGTATTCTGGAAACCCAGCTGCGCCAGATGCAGATTCCATACAAGCTGTCAGGCGGTCAGTCTTTCTTCGCCCGGGCAGAAATTAAAGATGTGATGAGCTATTTACGTCTGATTATTAACCCGGAAGATGACAGTGCTTTCCTGCGCATTATCAACACGCCAAAACGTGCCATCGGTCCGGTGACCTTGGAAAAACTGGGCTTATTTGCGCAGGAAAACCATCTGTCCTTGCTGGCGGCAGCCGGTGATCAGCGTTTGACCATGGCCATTCCGAAAAAAGCCACCACGCAGTTGGCCGAGTTTGCCGACTTTATCCAGAACTTTACCCGTGAATTGCTGGAAGATGACGAACCGGTGCCAATTATCCGCCAGATGATGAACGAAGCTGGCTATATCGACTACGTCAAGGAAAGCGCCGCTACGCCTGCGCAGGAAAAAACCAAGCTGGACAATATTGAAGTGCTGTACAGCAGTATTCAAAGCCTGATTAACCGCGCTGAAGATGTGGACGAAAAAAATATTGAAAGCGTGATCCGTAAAATGGTGCTGCTGGATATGCTGGAGCAGCAGCAGGAAGAAGAAGACACTGACAAGGTCAACTTATTAACCCTGCACGCCTCCAAAGGTCTGGAATTTCCGTATGTCTATTTAATTGGACTGGAAGAGGAAATTCTGCCGCATAAAAACTCGATTGTGGCTGAAACAGTTGAAGAAGAACGCCGTTTGATGTACGTGGGCATTACCCGTGCGCGTCAAGGCCTCACCATTACCCTGGCCGAGCAGCGTAAGGCTGGCGGGCAGATGAAACAGATGACCCCAAGCCGCTTCCTGGATGAAATGCCACAAGATGAGCTGGAATGGCTGGGTCGCAAGAAAAAGCTGGCTGGCGATATCGATCCGAAACTGCAGGCCCAGCATTATCTGGAAAATTTACGTGCGTTAATTAAACGCTAAACCATATCATTGATATAAACAGGAATAACTGATGAAAGTTCAGGTCAAAGTGCTTGATGCACGTTTGGGCCAAGAATGGCCAATGCCAACCTATGCTACCTCTGGTTCGGCCGGTCTGGATTTACGTGCCTGCGTGAATGAGACCACCGTCATTGAGCCGGGTCAAACCGTATTGGTCAAAACCGGTCTGGCGATTTATATTGAAGATCCGCATTGTGCCGGTTTAATCCTGCCGCGTTCGGGTCTGGGCCATAAACACGGTATTGTGCTCGGCAACCTGGTTGGCCTGATTGATTCTGACTATCAGGGTGAATTGATGGTGTCAGTCTGGAACCGTGGTCAGACTGCATTTAGCCTGGAACCAGGTGAGCGTCTGGCGCAATATGTGCTGGTGCCGGTGGTACAAGCGCAATTTGATCTGGTCGATGAATTTGAAGCCACCGAACGTGGTGCTGGCGGTTTTGGCCATACCGGTAAAGCTTAAAATCTGCTTGAATGATAAAGCCTAAACATTAGGCTTTATCACAACACGCTAGAAAGTAACGCAACAAACACTTAAAATTACATTTTGTAGCGTGAATTCTGTTTTCGGCCGCATAGAATCAGTTCTTATATTAAAAAGCCTAAAACAATCATTCTCCCCATTCATATATAAAGTAGTTCTGCCATGGATATTCAACAGTCCAGTTTCCCTTTTCAGGTTTTCCGTGCTTACGACATTCGTGGCAAGGTGACTTTGCTGACGCCTGAACTGGTGCAAGCGGTGGCGTTGGGTTTGGCCGTACAGATTAAAAACACGGGCAGCACACGTGTGGTGATTGGTTATGATGCCCGACTCAGCAGTCCGGCCTATGCCGATCTGATCATGCAGGTGCTCCAGCAGCAGGGCTTAAGCCCGACCTTAATGGGCTGTTGTTCCAGTCCGATGCTGTATTACATTGCCCGCCAGTTTGATGGCAATGGCATTATGGTCACGGCCAGTCACAATGCCAAATCTGACAATGGCATTAAATGGATTCTGGGCGGAGAACCACCGATGCCAGACAAGATCCAGCAGGTGGCGGCCCATGCCAGCAACGATTTTCTGGCGCATCGCCAGCAGCCTGTGGCTGAACAGCCGCATCAGATTTATCCGGAATTTTGCCTGCAGTATCAGCAGGCATTACTCGATGATATTCAATTACAGCGCCATTTTAAGGTGGTGCTCGATGGTCTGCATGGTTCAGCGGGTCGCTGCGCTGCGCTGGTCTTGCAAAAACTGGGCTGCGAGCTGATCACGATTCGCTGTGAAGCCAATGGGCATTTCCCCGATCATGCCCCAGATCCATCTCAGGAAAAGCATTTAAGCAAGCTGAAACAGGCGGTACAGCAGCATCAGGCAGATTTAGGCATTGCACTGGATGGCGATGGCGACCGTCTGGTTCTGGTCGATGAACAGGCCAAAGTGATTGGTGCAGACCGTTTGCTGGCGCTGTTTGCCGAAATGTGTTTACAGCAGCATCCACAGCATGAAGTGGTGTTTGATGTGAAGTGTTCGACCATGGTGCGTAACACGGTACGCGCGCTGGGTGGCCATCCGGTGATGATTCGTACCGGCAGCACCTTCCTGCGTCAGTATCTGGCGCAATCAAAGGGACTCGCGGTGTTTGGTGGTGAATATGCCGGGCATTATGTCTTTAATGACGGGCGTGGCTTTGGCTATGATGATGGCCTGTATGCCGCGCTGCGGGTGATGGAATATTTAAGCCAGCGCCCGCAGCGAAGCCTGTCTGAACTGCTGGCCAAATATCCTGAACGCTGCTGTACCGAAGATACTTATATCAGCACTCACAACATTGCTTCAGCGCATGTTTTACATGAGCTTGAAACCTTAAGTCAGCCATTGGCCGCACAATTAAGTAAAATTGATGGCGTTCGACTTGATTTTGAAGATGGTTTTGGCATTATTCGAGCATCGAATACGGGCGAATATTTTACAGTACGTTTTGATGCCGATAATCCGGCACGATTAGCGGATATTCGTCATACCTTTGTTTCCATGCTGAGCAACCGTTATCCGCAGATTGCTCAAGACATTTTAGATGCTCAATAAGGAGAGGCGCATGCCACAGCAACAGACTGGCATCGACAAAGCACAGATTCTGACAGAAGCTTTGCCGTATATTCAACGTTTTATGGGTAAAACGCTGGTCGTGAAATATGGTGGCAATGCCATGACCGATCCTGAGCTGGAAAGTTCATTTGCACGTGACATTGTGCTGCTTAAAACGGTCGGTTTAAACCCGATTGTGGTGCATGGCGGTGGTCCGCAAGTCGATTCCTTCCTGAAACAGCTGGGCCGTGAATCTGAACGTATTGATGGCATGCGTGTTACTGATCCTGCAACCATGGAAATCGTTGAAATGGTGCTTGGCGGAAGCGTAAACAAATCGATCGTTAATCTGATCAACAAACATGGTGGACGTGCCATTGGTTTGACCGGTAAAGACGGTAACCTGATTCGTGCACAAAAACTGCTGATGGAAAAAACTGCTGAAGATGGTTCAGTGCAAAAAATTGATTTAGGACTGGTAGGCGAAGTAGTTGGTGTCAAAACTGATGTACTGGAAATGTTTACCAATAGCGATTTTATTCCTGTGATTGCACCGCTGGGTGTGGATGAGGAAGGCAATACTTACAATATCAATGCCGATCTGGTTGCAGGTAAAGTGGCTGAAGCCTTAGGTGCAGAAAAACTGATTCTGCTGACCAATATTAGCGGTGTGCTAGACGAAAATAAAAATCTGCTGACTGGCCTGACCACTCAGGAAGTTGATCGCCTGATTGAAACAGGTGTGATCTATGGCGGAATGATTCCGAAAGTGGGTTGTGCACTCGATGCCGTGAAAGGTGGTGTCATCAGTGCACACATTGTGGATGGTCGTGTACCGCATGCCAGCCTGCTAGAAATTTTTACTGATCATGGTGTTGGTACATTGATTACCAACCGTGTAAAATCAGGCCATCATTAATTTAAATGATTTAATGATTAAAAAGAGTCTCAATCGGGACTCTTTTTTATGCCTTTTATTTTTAGCTCTTGTCTTCTGAAATCATCATAATTTTTCTTGAGCAGAACCCTGTTGTCTTGAAAAAACAGCTTGAACCAGATTTATCTTTTTTTTAAATAAAGCATAAAAAAGCATTATTTAGCATTTTTAGCGCATAAGATTGCATGGATCAAGATTTGAAAAGCTCTAGGGACTCATGCACAATAACTGCATAAATACTCCGATACCTGAATGAAGATTATGTGCCAGCTGCTTGGAATGAATTGTGCGACACCAACAGATATTACCTTTTCATTTCGAGGCTTTTCACAGCGCGCAGGAATTACTTCAGATCATGCCGATGGTTTTGGGATTGCTTTCTTTGAAGATAAAGCTTGTCGCCTGTTTGTCGACAACCAGTCTGCGGTTGAATCACCGATTGCCGAGCTGATCCGCAATTACCCAATCAAATCACGTAATGTGATCGCACATATCCGTAAGGCGACTCAGGGTAAAATCAATCTGGAAAATTCGCATCCTTTTAGTCGCGAGTTGTGGGGACGTCAGTGGATCTTTGCGCATAATGGTGACCTGCATAATTTTTTTCCAGAGCTCTCAGGCCGTTTTACGCCAGTCGGTAATACCGACAGTGAACGTGCTTTCTGTTATCTGCTTGATCAGTTAGTAAAGCGCTTTGGTTATCATGAGCCAAAACAGGATCAGATCTTTGATCTGCTGACCGAGATTTCGCCATCCATCGCCGAGCATGGTACTTTTAATTTTTGTTTGTCCAATGGTCAGGCGCTGTTCACCTATGCCATTACCAAGCTACATTGGCTGGTGCGTGAATATCCGTTTAAGCCTGCACAACTCATTGATATTGAGGTAGAAGTCGATTTTAGCCAAGTGACCACTCCCGAGGACCGTGTCGCTGTGATTACCACGGAACCATTGACACAGAATGAGGAATGGACGGCTTTCCAACCCGGCGAAATGATTCTGTTCCAGCACGGAGCAAAAGTACGTTCTCAACTGACCCACGTAGAACGTCTGGAACGTGAGCAACTGGACCCTTCGCTCAAACGGGTGACACGTGCAGATCAGTACTGATCTCGAAGCTAATAAAGACAGTGAAAAATACTGTCTTTTTTGTTTAATATTCATGTAAAAATCAAAGATTAATAAGAGCTTATAGCTCTTATTGGTTAATTAATATCTGATCTTTTTGCTCAGAATAAATTAATTTTAATTATATATAACAAATACTTAAATATAAAAATACAATTTCACCACTAAAGCCGACTAATTCACTTCATTTTTATTTAAATCAATACCCTATATGCTTCAAGTTATGTGATAAATCCTCAATATTTATAGGTGGTCGTAATGAAAATGAAATGGGTTCCAGAATACAATACTGGTATCGATGTGATTGACGATCAGCATAAACGAATTCTCGATTACATTAATGAAATCGACGAAATTGATGTCAATACCAATCGTGCGCGTGTTAAGCAAATTCTAGAAAATATTATCGATTACACACAATCGCATTTCACTTTTGAAGAATCACTTCAAGAAGAGGCGGATTATAAATATCGTGTACCGCATAAACGTGTGCATGATCTGTTCATTAAGAAAATTGAGTCGTATCGTGACCGTTTTGAAATGGGACATTCGATTGAAGCTGAATTGCATGAAGTATTATCTAAATGGCTGATCAACCATATTCAGCATGATGACGCGGATTATGTGGGTGCGGTGAAGGAAAACATGATCGGCCTGATCAAAGAAAAAGAAAAGAAAAAGGGCAAAAACTGGTTCACTCGTTTCTTCTCATAAAGCAATTTTTCCCTATAACAAAAATTAAAGTCTAATGATCATTTTGCGCAGCAAATCATCTTCGGGTGGTTTGCTTTTTGTTTTTGATTTTCACCGCTATGCAAGGCAAAATAGCGCTAGATTTTTATAGGAATGCATCATGCAGGACAATGCTATGTCAAAATGGTTATCGCCTCTGATGGCTTTTTGTTTATCTTTTCTTATTATTGCGACCCTCGCACCAATAACAGGTATTCAGATTGATCGTCAGCTTGATTTCTGGATGTTGTGGTTAGCGACAATGCTGATCCTGGCGCTTCCAGTCTGTTATCTGGAAATTGCTTTAGCGAAACGTTCCAAGACCACCGCATTACAGGCATTGTCGAGCCTGACCCGTGAGGCAGACAGTTCACAGCGCTGGCGTGTTGTCGGTTGGCTGGCTGTGGTGTTTATTCCATTTCTTGCGGGTGCAATGCTGAATCATGCCTCTAATGTGGTATCGATTGCCAATTTTGAAGTGCAGCAACCAGTCATTCTGGCTGGATTGGCGATTGCGGCTTTGCTATTGTCTTTAATTCCACGTCTAATTCTGATGGGAATTACCACTGTAGGCGTGATTGCATCCTTGGTCCTTGCCAATGTCATGGGTACAGCACTGCCTGAATGGCAGATAACTCCGGTACAATTCTCTGAATGGGGCAACGCAACGGTACTGGCACTGGTGGCCAGCGGGCTAGGCATGGGCTTGTACTGGCAGTCTAGTTTGGCTGCTGTCAAACAGCAGGATGTAGCGACCAAAACAGTATTACCGATCTGGATTGCACAACTGCTTGCAGTAATTGCTTTTGGTTTCTTTGCGGTAAAAGCTGAAGTTCCTGCATTTGCCTTGGTTGCCGCGATTGTAGCTACGGCTGCACTGATGTTACAGATGGCGCGTGAACAGCTGCAACAGCGTCAGATAAATGTCATCATTCAGTGGGTAATTGTGGCGGTGGCAACACTGGTCTGGTTGATTCCAAATATCACACCGGTATTTAATAACCTGCTGATCCTTTGGGGGCTGGCGATCAGCCTGATCTATGCCTTGTTTGCTGGCTGGATCATGAAGATCAGTCATCTTCGTAAATCAATGAATTTCAGTTCAGAGGCGTTCTATAACATCTGGCGTATTGCGGTTCGGGTGGTATTACCAGTGTCGATTATTGTGGCCATTATTGCAGTGTTAGGGCAGTGGTTCTGATGAATCAGTCAGCGTTGATTTGGGTAGCGTATGCTGCCCCTGAGCAACAGTTTCATATTGCAGTACCATTTCAGCAGGGCATGACTGCACTGGATGCGATTGCTGCAAGCGGCATCCGCGATCAGGTGGAATTGCCTGAACCTTTGAATCTGGGAATATTTGGCATACGCTTGCAGGATCATGCACAGCTTTTGAATGCTGGGGACCGTATAGAAATTTACCGTGCGTTGATCATTAATCCTAAAGATATCCGCCGTAAACGTGCAGCGCAAAATCCTGTAGGACGTTATAATAAAGGTAATCGATCCAAGCTGTGGCAATCTTAAGATTGATCAAATGCGTCATAAAATCGGCAAAATGCCAGTAATTTGATAAACCTATGCAGTTAATTAGAAAAACCCCTAGAAATACAGGGGTTTTTTTATGAAAAAGCGATTATAGTGGTGGCGCTGTCAGAATCGCTTCTTTTGAACCAGGTAAACCAGGTTGTGACGCTGGAATTGTTTCTAGACCTTCAATGCGTTCCACAATACCGTTTGGATTGAAGTAGATTTTTAAGTGCTGACCACGTGCAGCAGGAATGTTGGCTTTTTTAGCATAGGTTCCTGGGGTATAATTGTAGATGTAGTCCCAGCGTAATGGATTTAAAGGATCTGTCACTGTTGGGCTGCCAAGTAGGAAGCGGACTTGTTGGTGGCTCATTCCCACCTGGATTTTAGAGGCTTGTGCTTGAGTTAAAGGTGTTCCTTGAGGAATATCAACTTTGTACACACCTAAGGTCGAACAGCCGACGAGCAATGAAGTGACGAATAACGTCAACATGATTTTTTGCATTTTGCTACACTATCCCAAATTAATTATGATGCATTTGATCCAAGGATAGATCATACTGCATCTAAACTTTGTTGCATATTCCAACTTTAATTTTGTTGAGAGACCTTTTTACATGCCTATTTCAAATCAAGATTTACGCAAAGCTGGACTGAAAGTTACCCTGCCTAGAATTAAAATATTAGAACTATTAGAAAACTCACGTCAGCACCATTTAAGCGCGGAAGATATCTATAAGACTTTACTCGATCAAGGGGAAGATGTGGGTCTTGCAACTGTATATCGTGTGTTAACACAGTTTGAAGCAGCGGGCATTATTCAGCGTCATCACTTTGAAAATAATCATTCTGTATTTGAAATTATGCAGGATGATCACCATGATCACCTGGTATGTCAAAACTGCAATAAAGTTGTTGAATTCACCAATGACGTAATTGAACATGAACAGCACGAAGTTGCGAAAAAATTCGGCTTTGAATTAACAGGCCACTCACTGAATCTGTATGGTTACTGTGATGAACCTGAATGTCAGGACGCTTATCGTAAAAAATAATGCCAGGATGTTCCTGGGTAGAAAAAAAACAGGCTTCAAAGGAAGCCTGTTTTTTTATGAGGATATTAATTAATCTTAAGATTGTCCATCAAAGGTAATATTGCTGCCGGCATTCATTAGATGTGCACCACCTTCTTCGGATAACTTGATTTGCAGACGCAGATCGTTTGGAGAGTCGGCATGTTTCAACGCATCCTTATAGCTGATCTGTTTGGCCTTGTACAGGTCATACAGTGCTTGGTCAAAGGTCTGCATTCCAAGTTCACGTGAACGCTTCATCAAGTCTTTAATTTCATGCACATCACCTTTACGGATCAGATCTGAAACTAAAGGTGAGTTGATCAGGATCTCAATTGCGGCACGACGGCCTGTACCATCAATGGTTGGGATTAGTTGCTGTGCCACCATCGCTTTGAGGTTTAAAGACAAGTCCATAAACAGCTGGTTATGACGGTCTGCCTCAAAGAAGTGAATAATCCGGTCAATGGCCTGGTTGGCGTTATTGGCGTGCAGGGTGGCAAATACCAGGTGACCGGTTTCCGCAAAGGCAATAGCATAGTCCATGGTTTCACGGGAACGGATCTCACCGATCAGAATCACGTCTGGTGCCTGACGCAGGGTATTTTTCAGGGCGATTTCAAATGAATCTGTGTCGATCCCGACTTCACGCTGGGTGATGATACAACCCTTATGCTGGTGCACAAATTCGATCGGGTCTTCGATGGTGATGATATGACCTTTGGAATTTTCATTACGATAACCAATCAAAGAGGCGAGGGAAGTCGATTTACCGGTACCTGTTGCGCCCACGAAGATGATAATCCCGCGCTTGGTCATCGCCAGTTCTTTCAGAATTGGCGGTAACTTTAAATCATCCATAGTAGGAATGACGGTTTCAATACGACGCAGAACCATACCCGGCTGATCACGCTGCTGAAATGCACTGACACGGAAACGTGCTGATTTGCTGGGATTGGTAATCGCAAAGTTACACTCACGTGTATCGGCAAATTCTTTGCGCTGTTTTTCCGTCATAATTGAATGCAGAATCTGGCCTACTGCTGGTCCAGGTAATTTGACTGATCCAATCGGCACAATTGAGCCATTCACTTTAATTGAAGGTTCTACATCTGCAGTAATGAACAGATCCGATGCCTTTTGTGCCACCATATAGTCGAGCAAGCCGTTAAAATCCATACTTCGTCCCCGAGAAAATCAAAACATTTTTTATAGGAAAGATTCAGGCTGTTTAGCAGCAGTACGCGCAACTTGTGGGCTGATCACGCCTTTAGATACCAGTGTTTTCAGGCTCTGATCCAGCGTAGTCATACCATAGTTGGCACCGGTCTGAATGGCAGAGTACATTTGAGCAACTTTGTTTTCACGGATCAGGTTACGGATGGCCGGAATACCGATCATGATTTCATGTGCAGCGACACGACCACCACCATTTTTCTTGAGCAGGGTTTGTGAGACAACCGCTTGTAATGATTCAGACAGCATGGCACGAACCATGTCTTTTTCTTCGGCCGGGAATACGTCGATCACACGGTCAATAGTTTTAGCAGCAGAAGTCGTATGCAGGGTGCCAAACACCAGGTGACCGGTTTCAGCAGCAGTGAGTGCCAGACGGATGGTTTCAAGGTCACGCATCTCACCCACCAGGATAATATCCGGGTCTTCACGTAATGCAGAACGTAATGCTTCATTGAAACCATGCGTGTCACGATGCACTTCACGCTGGTTGATCAGACATTTTTTGGATTGGTGTACAAATTCAATTGGATCTTCGACGGTCAGAATATGGTCATAACGGTTATCATTGATATAGTCCAGCATCGCTGCCAGCGTCGTTGATTTACCTGAACCGGTTGGGCCTGTGACCAGTACCAGACCACGCGGATAGTCACAAATATCTTTAAAAATCTGCCCCATGCCCAGATCTTCAATCGTTAAAACTTTAGAGGGAATGGTACGGAATACGGCACCGGCACCGCGGTTCTGGTTAAATGCGTTCACACGGAAACGGGCGACGCCAGGAACTTCAAAGGAAAAGTCAGTTTCTAGATTTTCTTCATAGTCACGGCGCTGTTTATCGTTCATGATATCGTAAACCAGCTTGTGAACTTCTTTATGTTCCAGGGCAGGCAGGTTAATACGACGAACTTCACCATCAACACGAATCAGTGGTGGCATCCCCGCAGACAAGTGTAAATCTGACGCGCCATTTTTAGCAGAAAATGCTAATAATTCTGTAATGTCCATAAAGTCCCCAAAGGCATTTAAATGTTATTTATTTTGATAGAATAATAAGGCTTTCCCACAGCTTAACCAACACTTAGTTGGGGGGCAAGGGAAAAAAATATGAACGAAATGAGAACTCCGTCAATGAAAATGTTGCAACTCGCACGAGATCAGGTATTGGCCCAAATTCACACTGCATGTCAGCAGGCTGGTCGTGATGAACAGACCGTGCAGCTGCTGGCTGTTTCAAAGACACATCCAGCGGAAATGTTGGCGGAAATGTATGCAGCCGGACAGCGCAGTTTTGGTGAAAACTATTTGCAGGAAGCGCTGGATAAGATTGAAAAGTTGCAGAATCTGGAAATTGAATGGCATTTTATTGGGCATGTTCAGCGGAACAAGACCAAGCATCTGGCAGAAAAGTTTGACTGGGTACATGGGGTAGATCGTCTGATCATTGCCGAACGTCTGTCTAATCAGCGCGAAGATAATCAAGCGCCTCTAAATATTTGTCTTCAGGTGAATATCGACGGGCAGGATACCAAAGACGGCTGTCAGCCAGAAGAAGTAGCGGATCTCGTAGCGCAAATTAGCCAGTTACCAAAACTGCGTCTGCGTGGTTTGATGGTGATTCCGGCGCCAAATAATACAGCGGCTTTTGCCGATGCCAAGGCTTTATTCGAAGCGGTTAAAATGCAACATGCCAAAGCTGAGGATTGGGATACTTTAAGCATGGGGATGTCAGGGGATATGACCGAAGCGATTGCGGCAGGTTCAACCATGGTGCGGGTCGGCACCGCCTTGTTTGGTACACGTCCTAAAAAGGATTAACGGAACCATATTTCAGACAGGTTTTTCAAATTGTTAAGAAAAGTGTTATTGCATTGAGCGGGATAACGCTTTTCTTTGTTGTGGTTCGAGTAATTTTGCCATTAAGCTAGCCAGTAGAACTAAAACCAGCATAGTAGAAATTAGGGCCAGAACAGCACCCCCTAGACCATAAGCACGGCTTTGTGGAAAGCAACCCAAAATAAACAGCAGTAATGGAAAATGAGTCACATAGAGAGTATAAGAAAAACTCGCGGACTTTACCCAGACCGGTTGATAATGACTGAGTTTTTGTTGCAGTTGAATCAGCCAGCAGACAAAAGCCAATCCCATCAACGTGTTAAATGGTACAAAATAGTTGCCACGATAAATTTTGACCTGATCGATCATATGAAAGTGATAGGCGTCTCTAAAGGCAATGAAAAAAGCCAGGCTCAGGCAGCCCAGTTTGAGTGAATTCAAATGATTTAAGACATACTGTTGAATATGACCAAATGAACTGGCAAAGGCTGTCAGCCATACAAGCAAATAAATCAGAAATTGGGGATTAAGTGCGGTAAGTGTAATTAACACTAAAGCAAAACTGAGTTTGGCAATAACGGAATGTTTTAAAAAAGGCAAAAAGCCCGCCAGCACATAAAACCAGACCTCAAGACTTAAACTCCATAGTGGCGCATTGGCAGATAGCGTGGGCGTCACAAAGCCATTTAAAAAGAACAGTGAACCCAGAAAATTGTCCCACTCCAGACTATAGGTGGTACGAATCATCATGCCAAAGCTGTTCTGAAACTGATGTGTATGAGAGCTAAAAAAGTAGGGCGCCAGAATATATAAAGTTAAGGTCAGGGCAAGGGCAAACAGGAAAGGCGGTAAAATTCTACGGCAGCGCTGCGTGATATAGTGAGACAGATTAAACTGGCTGTTTTGTTGGATATTATTCTGTATAGAGGTTCCGATCAGATAGCCACTTAGAGCAAAGAACATCATCACCGCGGCCTGACCAAGCAGCCGAACCCAGGAATACAGTGTTAAATCAAAAGGGGCGATAAAAGCCTGAAAGCAGTGACTAAATAGCACCACAATTGCACTTACTCCACGCAAGCTTTCCAGTTGTAAACTGAATTCAGCTGAAAATCTGCGTGAAGTCATATTCATGAGCGCTAGCCTATAATCTGAATAGTACTGGCACCAGAGCCAACGGGTTTAACCTGAATCTGGACTGGAATCCGTTCATGCATTTCCTGGATATGCGAGATCAGCACCACTTTACGACCCTGGCTTTGCAGATGATCGAGAGCATTCATCACCATATGTAAGGACGCTGGATCGAGTGTCCCAAAACCTTCATCAATGAACAGCGATTCCAGCTTCATCGAGCCAGACGCCATATTGGCAATGGCCAAGGCTAAGGCGAGTGATACCAGGAAAGTTTCCCCACCGGACAGCGAAAGTACAGGGCGGACCTCACTGTTCATATCCAAGTCAATAATCGCCAGACTCAGACTGTTCGGAATACGGTGCAGCTGATAGCGTGGAGCCAAAGGCTGGAGCTGCTGATTGGCATATTCAACTAGAATATCCAGATGATGTTCCTGGGCAATTTTCTGGAATTTGGTACCTTCTTTATGTCCAATCAGGTCATAAATCCGACCCCAACGATATTCCTCAGCCTTAATCTGTTCAATCTGATGCTGGTATCTGGCATACATACTCTGGTTGTTGGCATTCATACGCAGTTTGGCATCGGTTTCATTCAGTATTTCTTGTTGTGCTGTCTTTTCCTGTATCAGTGCAGCCAGTTTTTGTTCAATCTCTTCAAATTCATGTTCAGGCTGCAGTTTTAAATGTGCCTGATATTGTTCTTCGAGTAACTGCCATGCGGTTTTGGCATTTTCCAGTGCCTGTTTTTGATTGGATAAATCCTGGCGGATACGTTGATGGCTGATGAGATCAATACCCAGCCATTGTTCAATTTGCGTCGTAGTAACCTGTGGATGGTTCTGCTGCCAAGCCTGAATACTCTGCTGATATTGCTCAAGTTGCTGATCAATCTGCTTTTGTTGGGTTATAAAATCCTGCAACTTAAGATTGGCCTGATGCAGCTGTTTTTCTGCCTGACTGGTTTGTTGGCGCTGGATGTCTAGTTGCTGTTGCAAAGCTTTGGTTTGCTGATTCAAAGTCGTCTGCCACTCTGCAGCTACCCGATATACTTGTCCTGCGTGTTGCCCGGTCAATTCAGCTAGTTGCTGGCGTAAGTCCTTACCTTGCTGGATAAGCTGCTCTAAAGACTGGTGGCGTTGCGCAAAATTCTGCTGTTCAACTTGCAGCTGATATTGGGTTTTATCAACTGCTTGTTGCTGTGCTTGCAGCTCAGATTCCAGTTGCTTTTGCACACTTAAATGCTGCATGCGTTGTTGTAACTGTTGTTGTAGAGTGGATAACCATTTTATCGGATCCTGAGATGCATAGTTCTCAGGCAATACATTGATTAGGGGTTGAATAAGCTGGGTCAATTGAGTCCGCTGTTGCAGAACCAATTGCAGTTGATGTAAGTGCTGCTGCTGCTGACGCCATTGCTGTAATAGCTGCTGTAACTGCTGTTCTTGTCGTTGCAGCTGTTCAATCTGCTTTACGACACTATTGCTATGGTCTTTCAAAAGGTGGGCTAAACGATTTAAGTCATTTTCACTCTCAGTAATAACCCCTAAATTCGCCAGCTGAGTTGTATATTCAATCTGTTGCTGCTGAATTTGCTGCTGGAATGCTTGCAAACGCTGCTGTTGCTGTTCAATCACAGTTTGCAGCTTTGAGATTTCAATCTGTTTCTGTTGCTGGGTCTGACTTAGCTGATCAAGCTGTTGTCTGGCTTGCTGTAATTGCTGTTCCTGTAGCTGACATAAGCTTTTGTCCAGTAGCTCATGTTGTCCTTGAGCAAAAGGATGTTCATGACCGCCGCATACCATACAGGGTTCATCAGGTTTTAATTGGGCACGCAGTTCCTGCACGCTTTGTGTATGCAATAAACGCTGCTGAGCTAAAATCCGCTCTAGCTGTTCATAAGCCTGTTGTTCAGATTGAATCTGTTGCTGCAAAGTCTGTTCAGCATTTTGCAGCAATTTCAGCTGCTGTTGCTGGATATTTATAGAGGTTTGTAGCTGCTCTGACTCTTGAGATTGTTGCAGAGTCTGTCGTAAGCGTTGCTTTAGCCCATCAAGCTGAAGCTGTTCGGTATAATGCTGTTGGAGGGTCTGCTGAACAGATTTAAGTTGCTGGTCTAACTGTTCAATACTTTGATGTTGCTGGATCCAGTGGTTGAGCTTGGCAGATAATTCGGTAACGGTTTTTTCCAGTGCATACAAAGGCTGATTTAGGCTTTCAGGATTTTTTTGCAATAGTTGTTGATGCTGCTGTAAATAGTCCTGCATACGTTGCAGGGTACTTTGCGGCTCCTGATCAAAAACACTTAAAAATTCTGACTGGGTTAACTGCTGAGTAATCTGCTGCTGTTTAGCCTGAGCATGACTTAAGGCTAATTGTTGCTGTACTAACTGCTGTTCTAGGGGGTGCAGGTGAGTAGTTTGAAACTGATTTTGCTCCGTATTCAGTTTTTTATATTGTTCAGATACCGTATGGATAGCATGATCCAGCTTTAAGCCTGCTTCCAGATGTGGCTTGATCTGGTCTAAATGCTGCTGAAATTTCTGCTGCTGTTGCTCCAAGGCTACTAGTTTGGTTTCTTCTTCAATAAAGCGTTTTTTTAGCGTTTCAAACTCAAGGGTGAATTGTGCCTGTTGTTGCTGAATCTGAATTTTTTTCGGTTCTAAATGGGAACGCTGAATAAACTGATCACGGATAGACTGGAATTCATCCAGCTGTTCCAGTAATTGTTGCTGTCCTGCAGATTTATTTATGGCATCCAACTGGACATCATACACTTCTTTTTTTGCATGGACTTCGGCATACAGCTTATGTCGGTCCAGATGCCATTTTTTCTCATTTTCTAGCAGTTTTTCAGATTGCTGAAGATTCTGTAATTGTAAAGACAGCGCCGTCTGTTGCTGTTTTAAGGCGTTAATATCTTCTTCGGACAGGGTTTCAATATGTCCAATCAGCTTTTCCAGATCACTGCGCTTATTTTTTACTTCACTGAATTTTTGTGCTGCTTTTTGACTGACCACACTGAAAATTTGTGAATTGGTCAAATATTCCAGCAGGTCTGCACGTTCATGATCTTTGGCTTTTAAGAAGGCTCCCACTTCAGACTGGGCAAGCAGGACAGCACGGGTAAACTGCTCAAAGCTGAGTCCAATCAGTTTTTCAATAAGTGGCGTGACTTCGGATATTTTTTGGGTGAGCGTGGTGTCATCATCAAGGCATTTGATATAACGGTCGACTTTTAAATTGCCATCAATTTTATTGCGGGCACGGCGGATTTCCCAACGGGCAAGATAGCGCTTGCTATCCAGCGCAATAAATTCCAGTTCACTAAAGCCGGTGGTTGTGCCACGACGCAGAATATTTTTAGAATCTTTGATGGAAACATCCTGTCCCCCTGTATCTTTGAGACTGCCAGTTGCACCTTTTAAACGTGGAATTTCGTTATACAGTGCCAAACACATGGCATCCAGCAGGGTAGATTTGCCTGCACCAGTTTTACCGGTAATGGCAATCAGGCCGGCATGTGCTAATGGGCTATCATCAAAGCGAATATCATGAGTGCCTGCCAGAGAAGCCAGATTGTTTAAACTCAAACGTAAAATTTTCATGGCATTTCCTTATGGCTGCTGCACATCAATATCTTGCTGAGCTTCATGTAGCAGCTGCAGGAAATCACGCTTTACCGAATCATCCGGATCATAACCCATCTTTTCCCAGAGGTTGCCGAACAGGGATTCCGGGGTCGGAGGCGCCAGATCAATTTTAGAAATGTGCGTGCTTGAGTCCGCTACTTGCTGATAAATCCGGGAAATACGTAGCAGTCGGTAACGGTTTGGCGGCAAAGCCTGTTCAATCTGCTGTCTGAGATCTACTGGGGGAGGCGCAGTGGTAGTGTATTCAATTTCCAGGAAATGGCGTGCAAACAGCTGTTCAATTTCACCATTCGGCAAGGCCTTGACTTGGTCAATCAGATCATTGAGGTCGGCACGAATCCGGAGCAGATCTACAGTACGTGGAATGATCAGAGGCTCATATTGAAAGCGTTGTTCATCTGACTGCATCGGGTCAATTCGTACCTCTACAACCTGATGTTTATAATTCAATTCACTAAAAGACAAAGGAATAGGCGAACCACTATAGCGGATATGTTCCTGACCGACTTTCTGCGGTTTATGCAAATGCCCCAACGCGACATAATCAATACCCTCTTCAAAAAGCGCCGTCGATAAGGCTTCTTCATGTCCCACTACAATCGGACGTTCAGAATCCGAAGTTTCTCCGCCTTGCATATGCGCATGTGACATCAGAATCAGCGCCTGATCTGGCTGTTTACGTGCCTTGGCTTCAGCGATCAGTTGTTGATGCAGATAGCTAATCGCGTTTTGACTGTTGCTGGTATGTTCATTCAGTCCGGTAATTTCGGCACTACGCAGATAAGGCAAGGCCAGGCACCAGGCTACAATTTTCTGTTCAGGGCCATAAATCGGCACCATCAGACGATCCAGATCCAGCTGATTATTTTCCTTGCGGCTGATGACACCGACTGCACGTGCATTGAATTTGGCAAGAAAAGGCTCAACCTGCTCAATTCGATAACCGGAATCATGGTTACCGGCAATCATCAGGGTTTGCATGTGCGGTGCCAGTGTATGGGCACTGGTTAAAAATTGATAAAGCTGTTTCTGAGCGCTGGAGGACGGATTGATGACATCAAAGATATCGCCTGCAATTAGCAAGGCATTTGGCTGTTTTTGTTTAATTTGTTCCAGCAACCAGCTCAAAAAATGGCGATGTTCAAATTCACGATCATGATTATGGAAAAATTGTCCTAAATGCCAATCTGATGTGTGTAAAAAATGAACTGCCATGTCCCCTGAGCCTATAAAAGTTTAAACACCCGAAGTGGGTAAAAGCATGGATGAAACCAGCAAAAATCTTACTTCCGAAGCAGGAATGATCGTTTTGGTCTGGATGAAAAATATCAGTATAGTGAGCTCGATCTGAGAAAACCAGTATCGGGTTGGGCAACTACTTTCTATCTGACCCTAATAAGGCAATTTAATTTCTTGTTTTTTATCTATGTTTAAACTGGAGCAATACGGAATAAAAATTTAGAAGCCCAAAAAATAAAGACCGACGATTCGAGTGATGGTGAAATCGTCGGTCAAAGTATGCTGTTTAAGAAAATTTTGGCTGCTATTCAAAACTTTCTGCTGCACACGAGTCTTATTGCTTTAGCAAAGATCAAACAGATTTGTGGATGCCGGTACAAATTTGGTGACCTTGTACCCTATATAACGTCAGCTTTACAGGATCGGTTGACAATACAATGAAAAAAAATTCATTTTTTTTTATACTGACTACATCCTTTTGTGTGAGCTATGGCTATGGCGCCGCTAAAACGCTATTTTCTCTGGTTTTTTTTAATCTGTTTTGTGATGACCTGTATTTGCGGAGTGATTGCAGCCCTAATGCCGATGGGAATGGGGGCTGTACTGACCATGGTGCCATATCTGGTGGCCATGATCTGGGTATTATTTAAATTTCTTCGTCAGAACCGTCGGGCACCGACACAAGCCGAACGTAAAAAAATCACTTTAGGATTCAGTCTGATTTTCTGGGGGTATAACCTGGCATTTTTACTGTTGGGAATTCTGGTCGCAACCCGGTCCAATCCGAATGCCTGGCAGGATTTCATACTGTATCTTCAACAACCGCAGTTTATGAGTGTCGTGGTGATCATGTTCCTGTTGATTGCGATTCCATTGTATCTGCTGACTTACTGGTTCTATGGAAATCAGGCTCAGCGCATGGTCAACAAAATGTTTGGTAGCTCTCAGTAAATTATTTGCACATAAGTGACTAGAACTTTAGTCTAAAAAAAAAGCCTGAAACCCCTTAATATTCAGGCTTGATATCTTTTGCTGTAAGTCATTACGATGAATGGTATTTTTTGATAACTGCAAAGATTGGCCAGTTCAGTACAATGTTTGGGACCTAAGAAAAACAGCGACTGAATAACAATGCATAAGCCTGTCGTACTCATTACCGGAGCTAGTGGTTTTATTGGCCAATATGCGGTCAAACACTTTCTTGGACTAGATTGTCATGTCATTGGCCTGACACGTGAACACCATCGCCTGGAAATGCATCCAGATTTTCACTGGATCAATGATTTTGATGAACTGCGTACCCGTCAGATTGATTATGTTATTAATCTGGCGGGTGAAAATATCGGTACAGAGCGCTGGACTGCCGAGCGTAAAGATATTCTCTTGCAGAGCCGATTAGAAACGACCCGTCAACTCTATGAATTTTTAAAAAAGAATCAGATTTTCCCGAAATGTATTTTGTCTACATCTGCCGTGGGTTATTACGGTATTGATCCTCAAGAACAATGGCAACAGGTGTATACGGAAGAAGCTGCGCCCCAACAGATTTTCATGTCTCAGCTTTGTGCGCAGTGGGAGCAGCTGGCCTTATCCTATACTGATCAGAATACCAAGATTATGCGTTTTGGTGTGGTGCTGGGTAGAAGAGGTGGCATCTTGCCACAAATGCTGATGCCAATCAAAATGAATCTGGTGGGTCGAATCGGGAGTGGTCGGCAGCCATTCGCCTGGGTGCATATCCAGGATCTGCTTAACGTGATGGATTTTCTGCTGCATGAAAAAAGCAACGCTCACATCTTTAATGTGGTTGCGCCTGAGAAAACCAGCCAGCTGCGTTTTAGCCAGACAGCAGCAGAGCTACTGAAGCGTAAACCGCTATTCGCTTTGCCTGGAAGTATTATGCAGTGGATGTTGGGTGAGCAGTCACAACTGATTTTAAATGGTCAGTATGTCCAGCCTAAAGCACTGCAAGATGCTGGCTTTGAATTTGAGTTTCCAAGCCTCAAGGAAGCACTCACGGATCTAGTGGGCAAGCGCAGTTAAAAGCTGTAACTGATCTGGTGCATAGGCTTGTGAATCCACTAAAGTCGACTGTCCGAACATCAGCTGTCTGAGCAAAATAGCGGAGGCAGGCGCCATACATAAGCCATTGCGGAAATGGCCGAAATTGGCCCAGCCATTTTTCAAATTTGGCAGTTGACCTATATAAGGAATGCCTTGCGGTGAGCCGGGACGTAAGCCAGCCCATTCCTGGACAATCGGGAATTCTGCCAGTTCTGGAACCATCTCAAAACTGGCATCCAGAATTTTCTGACGAATCTCGACAGCAGGCGTGGTATTAAAACCAACTTCGCGCATGCTGGAACCACAGACAATATGCCCATCCTGACGTGGAATCAGGTACATGACCTGATTCATACACATGGTCGGCAGCCAGTGGTCTGGCGTTTTAAACAACACCATCTGTCCCTGAACAGGATGCACTGGGATATCTCTTGTTAGCTGCAGCGACCATTGTGCTGACCATGCGCCGGTGCTGAAGACAAACTGATCTGCTGCAATCCAGTCACCCTGTTCAGTTTGCACCGCATCAATTTGTGCACTACCAATTTTTATTTTCCGAACTGGCGTATGTTCTAGCCAACGCACGTAGGGATGCTGTTTTAAATAATGAATAATGGATTGGAGTAAGCGAGGGTTACGTACATTGGCGATGTGGGGGAAGTACAAAGCATGTTTAAATTCGGATGAAACCTGCGGATTGATCTGCTCAATCTGTTCCTGCTCGATATAAAGCGCTTGCTGCATCGGCTCATGATGTCGTTGAGCATAGTGATAGCCAATGTCGAAATCTTCTTCATCAAAAATCAGCATGCCGGTTTCATGAATTTCAAAATCAATGCCAGTAACTGGTTTTAATTTGTTATTCCAGGCCTGATATAGCGGTTTGGCATATTTGGCCAAGGCATTGACTGCCTGAGGATAACGCCATGGATACATCGGGGAAAGAATACCGCCACCGGCCCAGGAGGCAGCTTTTCCTGCCTGCTGCTGATCCAGAATCGTTACTGAACAGCCCTGTTCAATCAACTCCAGTGCAGTCATGAGTCCATTAATCCCTGCACCGATGATGGCAATATGCATCAGGTTTTAACCCTTATTTTCGAATCTTGTTTAAACCAAAAAAATGCCTTCCTTGAATCAAGAAAGGCATTCCAGACTATTTCATTTCTTTCAGTTTGATTGCAGCTTCTTCCGCAAAGTAAGTCCAGATGCCATCTGCACCAGCACGGCGGCAGCTCATCAATGATTCCAGAATCACGCTGTCAGATAGCCAGCCATTCTGGATTGCACCCGCCAGCATCGCATATTCACCGCTAACCTGATACACGAAGGTTGGAATGCCAAAAGTATCTTTGACTTCACGTACGATATCCAGATAAGGAAGGCCTGGTTTTACAATAACCATGTCGGCACCTTCCTGAATATCCAAGGCGATTTCATGCAGGGCTTCAGCACGGTTGCCGACATCCATCTGGTAATTGTACTTATTGCCGCCTTTCAGGTTGCTTGAAGAACCTACTGCATCACGGAAGGGGCCGTAGAAGCTGGAGGCATATTTGGCAGAGTAGGCCATGATAGACGTATAGATATGACCATTGGCTTCAAAAGCTTCACGAATCGCGCCGATACGGCCATCCATCATGTCACTTGGTGCAAAGATATCCGCACCGGCTTCGGCATGGCTTAAGCCCTGTTTAATCAGACATTCAACCGTTTCCTCATTTAAGACATAACCAGTTTCATCGATAATGCCATCTTGACCATGCGTGGTATAAGGGTCCAATGCACCATCGGTAATCAGTACCATTTCTGGTAATTCTTTTTTCAGCAGGCGAACAGTGGTTTGCACTAAACCATCTTCACGCCATGCCGCTTCAGCAGTCAGACTTTTGTCTTCTTGTGGCGTTACCGGGAACAGCGCTAGTTTGCTGACACCCAACTCAAGCAGGCGTTCAGCTTTTTTCACCAGCAGATCTGCCGAAAGACGCTGAATATTTGGCATACTTGGCACGTCTTGAGTCTGGTTTTGACCCGGTAAAACAAATACTGGATAAATGAGATGATCAGCCGTGAGGTGCGTTTCACGAACCATTGAGCGCAGGTGTTCATTTTTACGAATACGACGCATGCGAGTTGCAGGAAACGCGGGACGATTGAACGTATAGGTCATAAAAATCTCATTGATCAATATTAAACTATGGGTATTGTAGTGCCTTAATTTGCATTTAGGGCAAATGGATACATTTTTTTATTTAATCAAGGTTATTCGAGCAAACTATGACGGTAGCAGAGAAAAGTTGGACAGGAAATATTGATTTAGGCTCGAATAAGGACGTTCTATTCAACCAGTTGTGTGATGCTTTTAATGCTTCACCATTCTACCAATATTGCGGTATGCAAATGCGCGTTATGGATGGACAGATTGAAGCCTATGTGGAAATGCAGAAGGATCTGATTGGCAATGTGGCATTCCAGATTTTACATGGTGGTGTGGCTGCCACCATTCTGGATAGTATTGGTGGAATTACCGCAATGGGTGAGCTGTACAAAAAAGCCAGCCCTGAAGATATGCAAGAAACCAGCAAAAAAGTTTCACGTCTGGCGACTGTGGATATGCGTGTCGACTATCTGGCACCCGGGCGTGGCAAATATTTTACTGCACGTGCAGAAACCCTGCGTCTGGGGCGTAAGGGATGTACCATGCGCATGACCCTGATTAATGATGAAGCTAAACCGATTGCGACTGCGATTGCCTCTTATGCTTACTAGAAACTGAGATAATTAAAAAAACCGCTGAATATTCAGCGGTTTTTTATGGCTTATAAATCTGATTTGGCCCGTTTTAAGGCATTTTGCCATTTGGCCAAGTGAGCTTCACGTTCATCATTTTGCATTTTTGGTTCAAAGGCCTGATCCAGTTGCCAGGACTGGGCAATCTCATCCAGGCTGGAAAATACGCCTGATTTTAAGCCCGCCATCGCCGCAGCACCCCAAGCGGTGGATTCCAGCATTTTTGGACGTAGCACAGGAACATTCAGCAGATCAGCCTGGAACTGCATCAACATATCATTTGAACTTGCGCCACCATCGACACGGAGTTCTTTTAAAGGATGAGCAATATCAGATTGCATTGCAGTTAGAATATCGGATACTTGGAAGGCTATAGATTCTAAAGCAGCACGTGCAATATGGGACTTATTGGTACCGCGTGACATCCCCCAAAGTAAAGCACGTGCTTCACTGTCCCAGTGCGGTGCACCGAGACCAGTAAAGGCAGGTACCAAAACTACGCCGTCTGTATCTGGAACTTTACAGGCCAGTTTTTCTACATCTGAACTTTTTTGAATAATCCCCAGACCATCCCGTAACCATTGCACCACCGCACCCGCCATAAAGATACTGCCTTCCAGTGCGTAGGTCGTGTGACCCTGTGCTTGCCAGGCAAGTGTAGAAAGCAGCTTGTTCTGACTCGGTTGAATATCATGACCAGTATTAAACAGCATAAAACAGCCGGTTCCATAAGTGTTTTTTGCCATGCCGGGTTCAAAACAAGATTGGCCAAACAGGGCAGATTGTTGGTCGCCCAAAATACCGGTAATAGGAATGGTAGCACCTAATAAACCAGGTGCCGTATCTGCAATATGGCAATCGGAGCTGATGATTCTTGGCAGGACTGCAGCTGGAATATTAAACAGATCCAGTAGGCTCTCATCCCAACTTTGAGTTTGCAGATTCATTAGCATGGTACGGGAAGCATTACTGGCTTCAATGACATGTTCAGCGCCTTGGGTCAGGTTCCAGATCAGCCAGCTATCGATGGTGCCAAAAGCGACATGTCCCTGTTCTGCCAATGCGCGTAAACCCTCAGTATTTTCTAATAACCAGACCAGCTTTCCGGCACTGAAATAAGGGTCAATGCGTAGACCGGTTGTTTGTTGTACCTGATCCATCAGGCTTTGCTGAATCAGCTGATTACACCATTCTGTCGCACGGCGGTCCTGCCAGATAATCGCCGGCGCAAGGGGCTTGCCATTACGGCGATCCCACACAATAGTCGTTTCACGCTGATTGGTGAGTCCAATCGCTTTAATGTCTTTTGCTAGAACTCCCGCAGAAGCGATCGCTTGCTGAACGACACCAATTTGGGTAGTCCAAATTTCTAAGGCATCTTGCTCGACCCAACCCGAACGAGGAGTTTGAATATGTGTTTCTTTTTGAGCTGTCGCTTGAACCTGTCCATGTTCATTAAAAATAATTGCACGACTAGACGTCGTTCCCTGATCAAGGGCCAATAAATAGCTCATAATTTTTTTAAATACTGACTTGAATTTTTAAATATTAGCGCAATTATGTAATCAGGCGTATTCAAAAGTCTATTTGTGTAGAAAATGCATCGTATTTTTTACTAGTTATGCTATGATTGCTCTGTACTTTGGGGGTGTTCTTGGCTTCGACGCTGATGATGAAACTCATAGATGCATGCCGAGAGCGCATTTTCTCTCGTAAATAAAATTTGCATTTTAATAGTCGCAAACGACGAAACTTACGCTCTAGCTGCCTAAGGGCAGCTTGTCCGCATCCCTGAATACTTGTGGTTAGGGGTCCCGACTGAAGCGAACGCACACAAGTCCGTATGAAATCAAGCCTTGGGGTTTCGTACTAAATCTTAAAGGATCGCGATTTGTACCCTGTTCGTCGGGTCACAAAGAGCTAAACCAATAGACGATATCTAAGCATGTAGTATTCTCGAGCGTAATGTTGGCGGACGCGGGTTCAACTCCCGCCACCTCCACCAAAATTCTTGTTATAAATCAGCCACTTATATTAAGTGGCTTTTTTATTGCCACATATTTGCCACATTTTTCATTCCAAGAGCTTTCGATTTCGACGTATTTAGGCTGTACGAGTTACGCTAAGTTTCGCAATTTCTTGCTTGTTCTTATCTCCATGCAACCATTTGGTATAGCGTTTGATCAGCATTTGTAGGCTATGCCCAAGTTGATCAGCTACAAACATTGGATTGACGCCATCCATAAGCAACATCGTCGCATAAGTATGCCTTGCATTATATGCAGGGCGGTGACGTATAGAACACGCTTTCATTGCTTCTACAAGACGCTCTCTAGGTGGTTTTTCATTAAAGAATGGTTCCTTAGTCTTGGGACATAGCATTACATAATCTGTTTGGTAGCCTTGATCCTTTTTAAATTGAAGTAAAGCTTTCAAAGCCAGAGTTGATCGTTCATTCAGATAAACCTCGCGAGAAGTATGTGTTTTGGTCACTTTCTTTTCCATTCCTCTTACACGGCTTTTGCTGACCTTGAATGTTCCATTGAACCAATCGATATCGCTTTCTCTGAGAGCGATCATTTCTGAAGGTCTACAGCCTGTCCAGAAGGCAAACTCAAAATACCACCGATAAAATTTGTCCTCATCATGTAAGCTTTTGTCGAGCCAAGCTAGTAAGGCTTCCATCTCCTTACGTGTGAAGGGGTCAGGTGTTTCCACCTGAACCTTACGATTCTTAATTTTATTCATAGGGTTTACAGAAATCTGATTATGCTTAACAGCCAACTCGAAAACTCCACGTAAAGGCGTGGCGCAATTATTAAATGTTTTCGCTGTTTGAAAATTACGATCGATAATGACTTCCTCAATATCTTCAGTCGTGATATTGGCTATTGGTGTTAATGCAAAATAAGGCATCCAATGACATTCTAAAATTTTGCGATAGCCATTTTTTGAATCTTTATTGGCAATCGAAAACTTTAAAAATTTTTGTGCAACATCTTGAAATAAGACTTGCTGACCATCCATTGATTCAGTTTCTGTAACATCAAGGCCTTTTGCTTGTGCTATATCATTCTCAGTTAAAATCCCCCATTTGGCTTTATTTATGAGGTCACTTCTAATTTTAGCGGCTGTACGGATACCTTCCGCAGTCGGCGGGTGTGGGAGTGTAATGTAGTAGCGCTGCTTTTTAGAGGTGAAGTTGATTTCGAGTGCATTCTCCCTAATTCTAACGCCGGTTGGTAACGTTTTTGAGTTTGTTCTGTCAACCATTGGTTATAACCTCTAAGTGAGTAGTAAATATTTCCATCTTGTTTTGTCCAAACTAAATCTTGTGGCCAATTTTTTCGCCGATGTGTCAGTTTTTGTTCTTCAATGCCTGTAAGCTTTGAGAACACTGAAGCATCTACCCAATCGATAGCTGTAAGCCCTAGTTCTAAAAGAACATCTAAAATTTCGTTTTGCATAAAATTACTTAGCCAATTGAGCTGATCTAAAAATTATTCACGGCTAGGCATAAATTTCCCTAGTCATAAATCGTCATGTGGAAAACTTAGCACATGACATTTTTTAAAAACTCGTTTCGTTTAAAACTTCAAAAAAATGGTTATTCAAAAAAATTATGAAATAAAAAAATCATATTTATGCTTAATGAATTAATGATTTAATCCCATTTGTTAGGTACAAAATTTGGTACTTAAATCCTCAATATCATGAGTTAAGTACCAGATTTGGTATCTTAAAAATCAGCTCGAAAAATGATTTATAATTTATTTTTTTAACAAGGGTTGGAGCACATCTAAAAGACTCTCACCATTTTTACGATCAATTATTTTTGCAGACATGCCTAATTTTTGCGGCCCATCTACATCAGCAATTTGAGTATCACCAATGAAAAAAACTTCATTTGGTTGACAGTTCATTTGAGTTAAAAAATGTTGGTAGATTAAAGGATCTGGCTTATTTGCACCGACCTGAAAGCTCCATGCATAAGTATCTAAAGGTGGAAGTAGGTGCTGTGCTCGTTCACCATAAGGCGTTGCTGCATTGGAGCAGACTGCCAATTTGTAGCCTAGCTTTTTAAGCTCAAGCAGCATTGGTATAGAATCATCAAAAGCACGCATATACTTTAAATCATGTTGAAGATCGTTGTTCATTTCAGCTAACAAGGGAGCGGGTAGTTGATAACCGAAATAAGAAGCGATTGTCTCAAAATTGCCATCTAGCGACATGATCATCGCAGCATCATTTGGTTGTGGTTTTCGCCCTTGTTGTTTAATCCATTTCATCATTTTTTTATAAGGTGATTGACTATTTTTAATTTCAATTAGCGTTCCAAAAACATCAAAGGCTACTGCTTTATAAGGTCGTTTACTCACTATTCTTATCTCATTAAAAGTTTAAGCATATGGTCTAGCGTTTTATATCAACTCTTTTATTCATCAAAATTTAAGTCAGAATCATTTAAAGAGGAGGGCGAACTGAACTTTTCTGCTTTATTTGATTAACTTAAATTCAAACCTATCTGTTCAGGTGAATGCCAAAGCATTTTTAAGTGTCCTAGTTGGTCTCTGAGATGAGCGGCTTTACGGATGATATATTTTTTTTGTTTCAGCCATTCATCCAGGCGCGCATCGTCATAATGGATGTCTATCTTCAGTTGTAAAAGCTGGTTATATAAGCCACGCTTTTCAGATGACATTGCTTCTAGAATAGATGGTGGAGCCATGGGCTCTAATGGATGTAGCAACCCACCTTCAGCCTGACAAGACTTGGTCTTTGCATGTTGAGAAGAAGCAGACACTCCGCTAACGGTTAGCCCTTTTTTCATTAACTTTGATAATGGCAGAGTTGGAGATTCAGCCTGATTGTGATTTTCAGTTTCAGCATTTGCAGGTTCAGTAGATTCTTTCAATAGCTCGCTGATTTTTCGGTAATTAATGCTATAAAAGTTGGTTTGAATCCATTTATTTTGAGATAGCTTTTTGACAACCAAAATGCCCACTTTCTTTAGCTTGGAAACTATACGTTTGATCGTGGAGGGACTGTATGTACCTAAGGTCTTAGCCCATTGCTCATAGCTGTGATAAAAGTACTTCTGTTGCTGAATTACTTGAGCTTCACCACTTTGCAGGCAGTAATGAAGCTTTTGAAGGAAGATCGCTGATGGCACCCCATACGCTTGGGCAAGCGTAGGAGATGCAATAAGAGGGTAGTCGCCTTGGACTAGTAGTTTTGTTTTTTTAGTCATGAGAATACTCACTTAAGGCTTAGTAAGTGGTATTAGACGATTTGGGGTGCGGACGTTGCTGAGTTCGGCGTAGCCAATCTTCAGGATACTCCTGACTATAAGATTCATAATGCTGACCAGACCAATATTCTTGGTTGAGTTCATCATAAAATTGGTTTTGAGGGCATGCTAGATGCTGCTGTTCAGCTTGTAAGTCTTGCGGAATGTTATCTTCAGCTTGATCTAAAGTTTTGTAAATATCAAGTAAGGCTTGGCGCTGTATAGGCGATAGAATTTTTGCACTTTCAATAAGAAGTTGCTTAGCAAGTTTTTTGGGTGTGCAAAGGCTTGCACCAATGAATTTATTATTCATAGCAGGTTCCTAGATAAATATTGTAATTATCTCCATCACTTCTCACGGTAATGGAGGCAACTTAACAGGGGTGAGAATACTGAATCTAGGATCAGCCAGCACGAAGCTGCCCTGCTAAGCTACCATAGGACTGCTTAACAGTAGGCAAAAAAATAGCCGCAAGTGCGACATTTAAATGCACCTAGATTTTAACAGGTTCTCACGCCTGAACACAGATTTTGCTGTGTTGAAATAAGATTATCCCGCTATGTTAACTAGGTCAAGGCCTTGAAATGAATTATTTTTTAAAAGATGAAAAATGTAGTGAGCTCTGACATGCGCTAAATATATTAAATTATTTTATTTCTTATTTTATTTATAAAGAAGAACAGATCAATTTGACCTAATGGAGCGGATCTGTTTGAGATGATCGTAAGTTTCAGTATGGTCTTAACTGCAACTTAAGGCACTTTGTGAGTTTCCAGTTATAGAAATATTTTTATAAGAAATAGATCTACTGAGTCCTATTCTTAATTTTTGATCAATCGAACATTTGAGTGTGAGTTAAATAGAGAACAGTATTCGGCTCATTGGGTGAGCCGAATAAGATTGAATTGAAGTGCGTTATCAGAAGGTAATACAAAAATGTTGAGAGCTATTTATTTGTTGGACTCTGATCACGATCTTTTTTAAGTGATGGATTTCTAGGATCTGATGAAATCGCTTTCAGTGCTTCATTAAGTTGTGAAAAGTTAGGAAGATGCTTGTTTTTTTCAAAATCAAAAATGTCGCGTAGAGTTGGATGGTGCTCAATCTTAGATTTATATATGAAATAAACATACATCATATCTATTAGGGTATCTATTATGGGACGACCACACACAGCAAAAAATGCTTCATATATCTTATTAAAAGATGCACCTAAAAAAAATATTACACTATTTCTCTTTTTCCTTTGTTTTAATTTTTCAGCTAGAATCTGTTTGTCATATTCAGAAAGAGTATTTTTAGAAATACATTGTTTTATTTTTTCATTATTATTAATACGATAACTATTCAGTAATTCTTGCAGATTAAAGTATTCATGATGATTAAAATCTAAATACTCTTTTTCTTTTTTCAGAATGTTTTTTTCAATGTCTGTTAAATTATCAAATGGGATGGTTTTTATATATTTTAATGTTTGATGGTTTTTGATTCTTTGATTTTCCTTATATTGGCATGCATTGATTAGATTTTTATGGGTTTCTGTAAATTTTTTAAAATCTATTTTTGTTAAATCTGTATTCTCGAGAATATTAATTAAATTTATTTCACATGGATATTTAGGCGTGATAAATAATTCTTCTTTTTGTGTATAAAGAAAATTATATAAATCACTTTTTTTGATAATTTTTTTGGGTCTACCGGCTGTCATTTGAAGGCTCCTTGCCTTACGTTAGAGGAAAGCTCTATCTTTAACAGGAACCCAAAATGCATGATGAGTTTCATGCAAAATCTCAAAAAAATAGCTATCCTGCTCTCCACTTAGTTACCCGATTAATAAAGCTGGCGCTTTTAAGAATTTTTTGGGCTGCGCACAAAAAATTCTTATCTCGTCTCCGTGTCTTTTTATTCCATCATTTGCATTGCAAATGTTGTACTAAAAAGACACTACTACTCGCCCTGTGGGACCAAAAGCCCAATTAATATAATTTTAAGATTTTGATATATATGTATATATTTTAAGGGGATGCTTTCTGTATGTACGTTACACTATAAAGGGTAAAGCGTTACACTATAATTTATGGTGCGTTACACTATAAAAAATGTGCGTTACACGATAGAAATAGGCGTTACACTATAAAAATCATCTAGAGGTTCGATTTCTGATTATTGAAGATCACTTTTTGATCTTCAGATCTTGATTAAGATCATATCGCTACTGAATCAATCATGAAAAACCTATTTAGAAATATAACCACTTTCCTGAACTTTTTCTTTTAAATTAAATTATTAGAATATTTAAAAATATATTAACTCTTTGATAAGAGAGTTAATAAAAAATGTTTTATTTTGATTTAAGACATAATCGTAAACAGAGTTCTAAAAGTTCATTTAATGGCTTTTGTTATATTACTCGAACTAAGCATTTTAAGTTAAACAAGATTGAGTTAAATGAAGAAGTTGAATTTGTTTGCTCAGGTAATATGCCTAAGTGGGCAGAATATAAGCCGGATAGATTTTGGGTTGCTGCTGATAAATATGAAAAAAATAATAGTCGTACATCCAGTCATATTACTATTGCTTTACCTAAGCAATTAAATTCTGAACAGCGAATAGAATTATCAAAGAGTTTAATAAATGCTTTTTGTGAGGAATTTAAATTTCCATATAGCTGTGCCATTCACAATCATAAAGGTATTTTAGATGGTGAAAGTGATCAACCACATTTGCATTTACAATATTCCGAGCGTACAACCCTTGATGATTTTGAACGACCACCCGAGCTGTTTTTTAGGCAATACCGGCCTAAAAATCCTGAACGTGGCGGAGCACAGAAGATTACTGCTGATGTGTTGGGTTTGGGACGACATCAAATTAGACACATGCGGCAACTCACCGAAAAACTAATCAATGAGTCTTTAGAACTATATGCACCGATGAAGACAGTTCGTATATACGATATTGAACTTCAAGTGCCTAACCGAGTTTCCTGTCTATCTAATGAAGATTACAATGCCAAATTTGGAACGAAACTTAAAGATACGCCTCAAATCCCACATTGGAAGCTTTATAGTTCAGATCCTATTGATCAGTTGGATATAAAGCCCTTAATTGAAAAAGTGAAGACCATCCGACAAGAAAATTTATATGAATTATATAAAGACGAATACGAATTGGAACTCCAGCGTATGCATACGATGAAAGCTGAAATCAACAAAGTAAAAGTAAAAAATCATGATGCAGATTGTGGTATGTCTATGTGACTTTACAATTAATTATTTGGCCTAACTGTCAAGTACGATCAGTTGAATATTCAATCCTTTGAGCAGATATGGATATTTACGGTGAGCTTGATTGGCCTTACTTAGATTTGGTTTACGATATAACGCATTAATACCCATTTTCTTCATTAAAGTACGTGTATAACGTCGTCCTATATGATGTCCTTGACGGTTCAATAAATCGCGCATCATACGGCTACCTACAAAAGGGTATTGCATATGTAATTGATCCATACAGCGCATCAGCTTCAGATCTGATGCACTCACAGGTTTTGGGGGATAGTAATACAACCACGGGAGACTTTCAGCAGCAGCTTTAAAATCTTTGAATGATTTCTTCTTGGTCTACGTGCCATAAAATACTGCTTATACCGATGCTTATAACATCATTCGAGGAGCAAAATATCACTTATAGTTGTTGTTCAAATTTCCTGATCCACCTCTATTTTTCTGTAGTACAGATTACTGGAGTGGGCTGTTATAAAATTTAGATCATGTATCTGTCTAGCGCTTGAATTGATAGATTACATCGCTTGACCACGACAATTTATGTCCTTTTCCACCTTTTTACTGCTGCATGTTTTAGAATTTTAGGTAAAATCATTTTATTAATGATTTACTTATTTGGACTTCTATAACAATGACCCAAGTACAACTGCAACAACTACAAAAACAACTTTGGAATATTGCCAATACTTTGCGTGGCACCATGGGCGCCGATGAATTCCGTGATTACATACTGGGTTTTATTTTTTTTAAATATTTATCAGAAAAATCGGTGAGCTTTGCCAACGAATTGCTCGATGGTGAAGACCTCAGCTTTTTAGAATTACATGAAAATAATGCTGAGCATGTACCGTATATCGAAGAAATTAAAAAGAATGCCATTGCCGAAGTCGGTTATGCGCTCACACCAAAACAGCTATTCCATACCTTAGCCGAGCGTGGTCGTCAGGGCGAATTTATTCTAGATGATTTAACTGCAACCTTAAAATCGATTGAACAAAGCACGTTAGGCACCGACTCTGCCGATGACTTTGCCAACCTGTTTGAAGATCTGGATCTAAACTCGACCAAGCTTGGCAATAATGCCAGCGACCGTAATGCACTGGTGGCGAAAGTCCTGAGTCATTTAGATGATATTGATTTTGATATTAGTAATACCGAAGCCGATGTACTGGGTGATGCTTACGAATACCTGATTGGTGAGTTTGCATCGGGTGCAGGTAAAAAAGCAGGGGAATTCTATACCCCGCAAACGGTATCGACCTTACTGGCGAAGATTGTCACCCAAGGCAAAGAGCGTTTACGTTCAGTCTATGACCCGACTTGCGGTTCAGGTTCTTTGTTGCTACGGGTAAAGCGTGAAGTTAAAGATGTCGATATGATTTACGGTCAGGAGATGAACCGTACCACTTACAACTTGGCACGCATGAACATGATTCTGCATGATGTGCATTTTGCCAAGTTCGACATCAAGCAGGAAAATACTTTAACTCGTCCGCAGCATTTAGATAAAAAGTTTGATGCGGTGGTGGCGAATCCGCCATTTTCTGCAAAATGGTCTGCCGATCCTTTATTTTTACAAGATGAACGCTTTGCTGCGTATGGCAAACTGGCGCCAAGTTCTAAAGCCGATATGGCATTTGTACAGCACATGCTGTATCAACTGGATGACAACGGCACGATGGCGGTGGTGTTACCGCATGGCGTCTTGTTCCGTGGTTCGAGTGAGGGCGTAATTCGTCAGTATTTGATTGAACAGTTGAACGTGGTGGATGCGATTATTGGTCTACCCGCCAATATATTCTATGGCACGTCTATTCCGACCTGTATTTTGGTGTTGAAGAAAAACCGTGAGAATAGCGGCAATATTCTGTTTATTGATGCCAGCAATGATTTTGAAAAGCAGAAGAACCAAAACAAGTTATTGCCTGAGCATTTGGATAAGATTGTTGCGGCATTTGAAAAGCGTGAAAATATTGAAAAATATGCGCATGTGGCGACTTTGCAAGAAGTGAAAGATAACGATTACAACCTCAATATTCCGCGTTATGTGGATACTTTTGAAGCGGAAGCCGAGATTGATTTAGATGCGATTGCAAAACAGCTTCAAGCTTTGGAACACGACAGCCAAAAGACTGATGCCATCATTGCTGATTTCTGCAAAGAGCTAGGCATTGTTTCACCGTTTGTGGAGGTGAAGTGATGGCTACGCCAAAGTTAAGATTTAAAGAGTTTGATGGGGATTGGACGAGTAAGCAATTAGGAAAAATTATTGGAATTTCCTCAGCATCTCGTGTTTTTAAAGAACAATGGCAGGATTCTGGCGTTCCATTCTTTCGTACTAGTGATGTAGTTTCTATTTTCAAGAATAAAGAAAATGAAAAAGCATACATTTCTTTAGAGTTATTTGAAGAACTAGCTAAAAAATCAGGAAAAATTAAGCAAGGTGATTTATTGGTTACTGGCGGAGGGAGTATTGGTATTCCTTACTTAGTTCCAAATGATCAGCCTCTTTATTTTAAAGATGCCGATTTACTTTGGATGAAATCGTCAGGAATTGTTGAAGGATCTTTCCTTTATAATTTTTTTATTAGTCCTAAATTTAGAGAGTATTTAAAAAGCATTTCTCATACTGGAACAATTTCTCATTTTACGATTGAGCAAGCTAAAGCTACACCTTTTGGTTTCCCATCCAAAGAAGAACAAACCAAAATCGCCTCTTTTCTTTCTGCTGTGGATGAAAAGATTAGCCAACTTACGCAAAAACATGAACTGCTGAGCCAATATAAACAAGGCATGATGCAAAAGCTGTTTAGTCAGCAGCTTCGTTTTAAAGCGGATGATGGTAGTGAGTTTGGGGCGTGGGGAAATTTAAAAATTTTTGATTTAGCAAAAGATAAAACATTAAATAATGGTGTTTTTAATGATCAGAATAAGGTTGGGAAAGGCTACAAATTAATTAACGTTTTGGATATGTACATCAATAGAGATATTGACGAATCAAGATTGAAATTATTGGATTTAAGTAAGAAAGAGTTTGAAACAAACAAAGTTTATTATGGAGATATCTTCTTTACACGTTCCTCATTGGTAAAGGAGGGAATCGCCTTTTCAAATGTATATCTAGGGAATAGTAATGATGTTACCTACGATGGACATCTAATCAAACTGACTCCTGACCTAGATCGAGTTAGTCCTATATTTTTAAATTACGTTTTAAAAACTAATGCTGTGCGTAAACAGTTAATTAAAGGTGGTAAAACTGCAACTATGACGACTATTGGTCAACAAGAAGTGGGAAATACTATGGTTCCATTACCTTGCCTAGAAGAACAAACCAAAATCGCTAATTTCTTGTCTGCGATTGATCAAAAAATTGAAGTGGTGGCACAGCAAATTGAACAAGCGAAAATTTGGAAAAAAGGCTTGTTGCAGCAGATGTTTGTGTAGGGGGAAAGTTATGGCAAATTGGCTAGTAACCGTGAATTATGCTGAGTTTGATTTAGAAACAGCTTATGATGCTTTGTCGCAGATTTATTGGAAGAATTCAGCCACTAGTGAAGGTAAAGGGTTACAAATCAATGATATTGTTCATGTATATGTGACCCAACCCATCTCAAAGGTGATGTATCAATTCAAAGTACTGGGGCATGCGGAAAACTCAGAATACCCAGTAGCTCAGAAAGTATTTTGGTCGGATAAAAAGAAAATTGAAAGTTATCTAGGTGGATACTCTATTTTTGAAAAGTTAAACAAAGTGGATAAATCCACTTTGTCTTTTGAATATTTCAGACAGGAAAACTTAATTCCTGATGCTCCTATTCAAGGCCGTCGCACAGATCGAGATAAAGCTTCAAATGATCCAATCCGCATTTTTTTAACTCACATTTTTAATGAGTTTAAAACTGATAGTGTGAATACCGACTATCCCGATGAAGCAGGTTTAGAAAATGAAACCTTTCCAGAAGGAGCTAAGCAAACGGTTTTAGTGAATAAATATGAGCGTAACCCTGAAGCAAGGGCTAAATGTATAGAAATTCATGGAACACGTTGTTATGTCTGTGGTTTAAGCTTTGAACATATGTATGGTTCATTTGCTAAAGATTTCATACACGTACATCATCTTAAGCCTTTGCACACGATTGACGAAGAGTATCAAGTAGATCCTAAAGAAGATCTAAGACCAGTCTGTCCTAACTGTCACGCCATGCTCCATAAAACCGAAAATGGTCTTCCAATGACAATTGAGAGATTAAAACTTTTATATAGCGTTTCTTTGAGGAATCCGCTTAGACAAACATTTGAAGAATAAATAATTCGAGATTTTTAATGCAGCTTTATCAAACCCAAGCACAGTCATTAGTAGAACTTACAGAAGATCCTTTTCGTTTGGAAAGAGAAATTCAAAGTCTGTTTGAAAACAATCTTTACAGTTTTACAGGTCTGGAATTCATCAAGTCCGAGTTCACGATCAAGAATAATCGTATAGATACACTGGCTTTCGATCCCGAAAGTCAGGCGTTTGTAATTATCGAATACAAGCGTGAACGCAATTATAGCGTGATCGACCAAGGCGTTTCTTATCTGAATCTGATGCTCGACTACAAGGCAGATTTCATCGTTGAGTACAACGAGAGCCAGAGCAAACAGCTTAAACGTCACGATGTCGACTGGTCACAAAGCCGAATCATCTTTGTTTCACCGAGCTTTACCGACCGTCAAAAGCAGTCCACTAACTTTAAAGATTTAGGCATTGAACTGTGGGAAATCAAACGCTATCAAGGTGGAATTGTTTTTGTCAATCCATTGCAAAAGGCGAAGTCAGCACCGTCGATTAAACAAGTGCAAAAAATTGAGTCAGAACAAATTCAAAAGATTGCTAAAGAAATTCAGCAATATGATGAAGAACATCATTTAGGTGATAAATCTGATGATATTAGAGAGTTATATGAAAGATTCAGGGATTCTATTTTGAATCTTTCTCCAAACTTTGAACTAAATATTAAAAAAGTCTATATAGCCTTTCAAATTAACAATAAAAATCTAGTCTATTTCTCAATCAGGAAAAATCAAATCAAGATCTATTTGAATAGAAAGTACAATGAAATAGATGATCCTAAAGGATTAGTCAAAGATATGACAGGAGTTGACCATCATGGAAGTGGTGATTGTGAAATTGTAGTTATAGATACGGAAAATCTAGAATATATCTTGAGTTTAATTAAACAAACATTGAAGTGAATAATTTAAGATTTTAGAGGGGAAGGGAATGACAGTACAAAGCGAATACCAACTTGAAAACGAACTGATTAGCCAGCTCAAGCAATTGGGTTATGCCTCAGTGATGCTCAAGGACGAAAGCCAACTACTGTCTAACCTCAAAACCCAAATTGAACGTGCCAATGGACTTGCGCCACTGTCAGAAACTGAATGGAAGCAGGTCATTAGCTTTCTCAATACAGGCACGGTATTTGAACGCGCCAAGAATCTGCGTGATCTGTTCCCAGTCAAATTTGATGATGGTACAAGCAAGCACATCTTTTTTCTCTCGGATGATCCAAGCAAAAACATCTATCAGGTGACCAATCAAATTACGATTGACCACCGCGACTATAATGGCCGTACCAGCCGTTTTGATGTGACACTCTTGGTTAATGGTTTGCCTTTGGTGCAAATCGAGCTGAAAAAACGCGGCATGGAAATTGCCGAAGCCTTTAATCAAACGCAACGCTATATTCGTGAAGCCTATTGGGCTGGGCAAGGGCTGTTTGGCTTTATCCAGTTGTTTGTGATTAGTAATGGTGCCAATACCCGTTATTACTCCAACGGCACCACAGGCATCGAGTTTGCCTTTCCATGGGCCGATGTCAGCAACAAACACATCAATGAAATTGTCGACTTTGCCGAAGCTTTTTTCAATCAGCAGCATCTGACCCAAATGCTGACTCAGTACATGGTGCTGCTAGAAACCACCAAAAGCCTGATGGTGCTGCGTCCCTATCAGATTTATGCAGTACAGAAAATTGTGGAGCATGTGCAAAACTCCGATCAGAACGGCTATATCTGGCACACTACAGGTTCAGGCAAGACCCTGACTTCATTTAAAGCCAGTCAGATCATCATGCAAATGCCTGATGTGGAAAAAGTTCTGTTTGTGGTGGATCGTAACGACCTCGATACGCAAACCTCACGCGAATTTAATGCTTTTAAAGCCGACAGCGTGGACAGCACCGATAACACATCGACCTTGGTGAAACAGCTGGATCAACGTCATGACAAACTGATTGTGACCACCATCCAAAAGCTCAATCGGGCCATCAGCACTGAACGTTATTTAGAATCGATTGATTATCTTAAAAATAAAAAAGTGGTGTTTATTTTTGATGAATGTCATCGCAGTCAATTTGGTGAGACCCATCAGAACATCAAAAAATTCTTCAGCAATGCACAAATGTTTGGTTTTACTGGTACGCCTATTTTTGAAAAGAATAGCCAAAGCAAAGCAGGTTTAAAACTCACCACAGATTACCTGTTTAATGAATGTTTGCATAAATACGTGATTGTCGATGCCATCCGTGATCGAAACGTATTGCAGTTCCAGATTGATTATCGTGGCAAATACACCGCCAAAGGCATGGCGACGAATGAAAGTTATGAGGAAGATGTAGAAGGCATCGATACCAAAGAACTGTATGACAACCCGCAACGCCTAGAAATGATTGCCCGCTACATTGTCAATATCCACGATACCAAAACCCGTAATCGTGAATTTACCGCAATGTTCTGTGTCAGTTCGGTCGAAACACTGACCCAATATTACGACATCTTTGAAAAGGTGCAGGCTGAAAAGCAAATTGAAGATGAAGCACAAGGTCGGATATTTAAACCGTTGACCATTGCCACTATCTTTTCCTATGCGGCAAATGAGGCTGTACCGACTGATGACTTAACTGGCTTGATTCATGAAGAAGCCGCAGATATTCCAAGTCAGGTTAATTCATCCAGTCGGGATAAGCTGGATCGTTACATTGCCAATTACAACCGACAGTTCAAAACCAACTACAATTCTGGTGATCAATTTTATGCGTACTATCGTGATATCGCACAGCGCGTAAAAAACAGACAGATTGATATTCTAATCGTGGTCAATATGTTCCTCACGGGCTTTGACTCTAAGCCTTTAAATACCTTGTATGTCGATAAAAATCTAAAATATCATGGCTTGATTCAAGCATTCTCTCGTACCAACCGTGTCTATAACGATAAAAAACCATTTGGCAATATCATCTGTTTCCGCAATCTCAAACGCGCCACAGATGAAGCGCTGGCGCTATTTTCCAATAAAGAAACAACTAAGATCGTCCTTGTTCCAAGCTATGCGGAAATCGAACAGGATTACCAAGCAGCGGTGAGCAAACTGTTTGCCTTAACGCCCAATTACCAATCAGTCGATGATCTTGTTACTGAAGAACAGCAACTGGAATTTATTAAAGCTTTCCGTGAAGTGATGCGCTACAACGCGCAATTACAAACTTTTATTGAATATGACCAGGATCAAACCGCATTAGATAAACAGCACTTTGCCAACTTTGCTTCCAAGTATGCTGACCTATGCCGTGCCGTTAGAAAGACCACCAAGAAAGAAAAAGTATCGGTGCTGGATGATGTCGATTTTCAACTGGATTTACTGCACAGTGACCGTATCAATGTTGGCTATATTATCAATCTACTACAGCTCGTAATCGATACAGACTCAGAGGACAAGCGTAAGAAGTACCAAGCGCAAATTTACGATTTAATCAGTAGTGATATTAGCTTGCACGATAAGCATGACCTCATTCAAAAATTCATCGAAGAAAACATACCTAAGATGATCAATGGGCAAAGCGTCCAAACGGCTTTTGCTCAGTTCTGGGATACTGAAAAAGAACAGGCCTATCAGCATCTTTGTAAAGAAGAAAATCTGAAACCAGAAGCGATGAAGCAGGTTCTGGAGCATTATGAGTTCACCAAACGCCTACCACGTAAAGAAGAGTTGAAGGACTTACCAAACTATAAGGTTAAGCTGTTTGAGCGGGAGAACGTGTTTAGCAATTTGCTGGTCAAGACACGCCAGTTGATTGAGAAGTTTTATGTAGGGTTTTAACTCGCTAAAGAAGTAAAGCACTTTAGTAGTGCTTTACATCGTTGGGTGTGTGCATTTATATAAACCTTAAAAATTATTTACTAACAAAAGACCTCTTGCTTTGGTCAAAATTTAATCAGTGATAAGCGTTGATTTTTTAAATAAATATCAAAGTCTAAAATAGTCAAAAATGATACTTTCGCAAGAGGTTTAAAAATTAAAGCTTTCTAAATAATTCTTTTGCATTTAGATATTCTTGTTGGTCAATATCTAAATATCTTAATAAAGCAGGTGTTTTTATTGAATCTAAATTATATAAAGCCCAATAAAATGTTTCATATCTATTTTGCTTTTTAAAATCTTTTATTTTTCCATTTATATAGGATTCATCTAAATCATCTTCAATAAATAATTCAATTATTTTTAAAGCGATACGGTTTAAATTATTGATGTCAATATTTTTCATTTTTTCACCTATTTGTATGAATTTTAATACACAGCATTATGTATTGCCAATTATTGTTATTTAAAATTCATTGAAAAGTGAAATAGTTTTTTTTGGTTAATATTTAGAAATTGACAGGATTTTTAAATATTGTCACATTTACCACATTTACCACATTTACCACATTTACCACATTTACCACATTTACCACATTTACCACATTTACCACATTTACCACATTTACCACATTTACCACATTTACCACATTTACCACATTTACCACATTTACCACATTTACCGCATTTACCACATTTACCACATTTCAGTGAATTGATTTTGGTATTTTTATTAGTGGAAGTGTAATGCATATATCTGTTGTACCGCAGTTGCTTTATTTTTTGTAAAACATTGATTATTAAATTAAAAAAAATTTATATATACTTTTTTTTGATTTTACGAACCAAATCAATCATTGAATTTCTAAATTTGATTTAATGCTCCTGCAGACTGAATTAAAATTTAGGTATGTTGGTTAGTCTGTTTACTAAATATTTGTTTTTTAATTATTTGAGGTAAAAAGTGAATAATTTGATTAACGGTTCAGATTCTAAGCAAGAGTTAATGATTGATGGAGATGTATTTTTTTCTATTATTAATAAGAGAAAGGAGGTTGAGTATTTTAAATCAATTGAGGATTTTGAAAATAATTTTTTAATTGAGGATTATGATAGTGGATTATATAAGGTTAATCAGATGAGTAATATATATGCAAAATATCCTGATTTTGATTGTGAAGGTTGTAATGCTATAAAGTTATGTGATGAAAGTGATATTAATAAAGCAACAGGATATTTAATTAATGGTGTTGCATCTAAATGGGATGAGTTAAGTGAGCCTCAAAAAAAGATTGAGGAAATTAACGTTAATTTTTCAATCGGTAAAGGAATTCCAGTTGCTAATTTAGATATCAAATATAAATCTTGGGTTTTTACAACAGATGATGTCTCTATTTTTAAGATTTTCGCTAAAAACAGACAGCCTATTGTCTATGTTTCTGATAATGATGATGGTTTTTATATAATTAATAATAATTTTGGAGAAGATATTTTTAAAGTTATGATTGGTTCGAAACCACCAAAAATGAATGGGGATTTATTTATTAGCAGTAATAATCTTCAGCATCTTAATGATGAGCTTAAATATAATTATTTAATAGAACAGGTAAGTCATTTAAAAAATATTGAAGATGCAAGATTGAACATGATAGCTAATGCGTCACCACTTGAAGCAACAAAGCAGTTGGAAACAGCATTGGTCGTAAGAACACTGTCTCAAATTGAAGAAAAGCCAACTGATTGGATTTGGGAAGGATGGTTAGCTGCTAGAAAAATAACTGTATTAGCTGGTATTGGAGGTTGTGGTAAGACGAATCTAATGCTTTCAATTGCAGCAACAATTTCAGTTGGAGGGGTATTTCCTGATGGTAGTAAATGTGAGGAACCTGGAAAAGTCTTGATCTATTCAACAGAAGATGCGGCTGATGACACGCTTAAGCCACGAATTATGTCTTATGAAGCTAATTTAGATAATATAGCTGTGATGGATGGAGTAGTTGATAGAAAGGGGAAAATTAGGTCGTTTGGGATAGAGGATATAACAGCATTAGAAAACTATGCAAAATCTAACCCTGAACTTCGGCTGTTAATTATTGATCCTGTCGTAGGGTTGGTACAAGGTGATTTAAATAAAGCTAATACGGTACGACAAGCATTAGATCCCTTGAGTAAGTTTGCAGAAGATTATAACTGTGCGGTTGTTTGTATTACTCATCTATCTAAAAGTGCAGGTAAAGAGAATATGCCTTTAGTTGAAAGATTTTTAGGTTCTCAAGCATTTACAGCAAAAGCAAGAATGGCATTATGTGCTTTAAAAGATGAAAATGAAGACAATTTCTATTTATCTAGAGTGAAAACGAATACAACTAAACAATCAGATAGTCATATGAGATATCAAATTGAATCAACGATTGTTGGCAAAGGAATAGAAACGTCTAAAACCACTTGGCTTGAACCTTTCGTTGGCTCATTTGATACTAAATCGGGTAATAAAAAGGAAAAAGTAACTGAAATTAATAGGGCAAAAAAACTTATATTAGATCTACTGTCTAAAAACGAGACTATCGCCTCTAAGCATTTGAAATTATTATGTTCAGAAGGAGGTATATCCGATGCCACTTATGGTAGAGCAATCAGAGATATAGGTGCAATAAGCTTTAAAAGAGAGCAAGCATGGTATTGGAGACTACCTACATAAATAGTAGATTAATAAGATGCAATACATGCAATACATGCAATACATGCAATACATGCAATACATGCAATACATGCAATACATGCAATACATGCAATACATGCACTAATTAATTGACTTATTGTCTTAGGGGACTTCATATTGATTATAGTCCCCTTAATAATTTCAACTTTTCAACTTTTCAACTTTTCAACTTTTCAACTTTTCAACTTTTCAACTTTTCAACTTTTCAACTTTTCAACTTTTCAACTTTTCAACTTTTCAACTTTTCAACTTTTCAACTTTTCAACTTTTCAACTTTTTAACTTTTCAACTTTTCAACTTATCTTGAATAGTATTTTATTTAAACGACAAAACTTGTCGTAATCAGCGCTAATCTTGCTTTTTAATATTTTATATTAAAGTTAAGATACTGGAATAGAAATAAAAATTGAGATAAGTGCTTAATGTCAAATACATTTGATGATGCTGAATTTGCAGCTGCTTTAAAGGATAAGGTATCTAACACATCCTTGAATGTTTTACTTTTTGTGAATAAGTTTTATACCAAAATTTATTTAAATAACGAAAATAATGATTGGATAGAGTTGGGGTATGGAGAGTTAGGAAGAGAAACTCGTGATTATTTAAAATTACTAATAAAGGCTAAAAGAGTACTAATACTTGAGTCTGCTTCTAAAGATTTGACATTGGAGAAGCCTAAGTTTGAGGATGCGCAAACTTTATCAACTTTAAAGAAACTTGATGAATGGATTAAGATTTCTATTAATTTGACTTCAGGTAGATTGGGAGAGGTAAAAACTCAAACTAAAAATAAAGTTATGTATGATGCAGCTTGGAGATGTCAATTCTCAGGTTGTGGAGTTGATTTAAGAGAACATTTAACTTCTAGTATGAGTGGAAACTATAGCTATTATGCTCATATTGTTGCATCTTCTGAGGATGGACCAAGAGGTAATAGTGATTCTGCAAAACTTGCGGATGAACCAAGCAATATCATGCTTTTATGCGATAAGTGTCATCGTTTAATAGATAAAATTGAGCCTCATAACTACGGTGTTGAAATTCTACGAGACATGAGGGAAAAAAGTGTAAACGAAGTAAAGCGATTATTAGATTGTTTGAAATTTCCAGAAGCGGAAATGATAGTTATTGGTGGAAAAATTGAGGGGCAACCTTTTATTTTTAATAGTCAAGATGCTGAGGAAGCGATGTGGCGACAAGAAATGAAAAGCTTTTCTCAACCGCACCGAATTTTAAAGAACCCAGACTATTTTAGTGCTTCTAATAACCCAAATTATTGGGTGAATATATTTGAATTATTTAAAACAGAAGATTTTCCTATTTTAAAAAAAATTTTGAACAAGGCTGCGCATGATTATAGACCAAAGATACTAGCAATCTTTCCATTACATGGTATGTCAGTTTTAATTTTGAGTGGGAGAATTATAGGTGATGCTTCAAGTATTGCCCTATTTCAGTTTCATAGACAAAAAGTTTTTGGTAAAGGTAAACAATGGGCATGGCCTGAAGTCGCTGAACCACAAGATAATAAGTTTAAAGTCATAACTCACAAAGAGAAAGTTGGTTGGGAAAGTGAAGCTTTTTTATTGGTGAATATAACTGTAAAAATCCCTGAATCTGAGCTGCCTAAGTATTTATTTAATAATGGATATACTCTACCAACTATAGAAATAACACTTGATGATTGTTCTTTTAATGCTATCAGTCACCCGAAAGATTTAGAGCATTTAGGTGAAGCGATTGATAGCGCTTATAAAAAGATTCAAGATGAATGGAGACTTCAGAAAGTTCACTTAATTATGGTTGCACCAACGACTGCGTGTGTACGCTTAGGTCAAAAAATGCAGGCTCGCCATCATGCTGATTTTATCTTATATGAACGTAAACCTGGTACTGGCAACAAAGGCCCATTTGAACCTAGTATCCAAATTGGTGCAAAAAAAGTTAGTTTAGTTGGAACAGATCAGGAAATAGATATTTCCTAAATATTAATCAAATAAATATGCTTTGAGCTAGAAGATGACTATTAAGAAAAAAGAAGTTTTTATCTCAGTAGATGTAGAAACATCAGGCCCTATACCTGGTGACTATGATCTATTGTCAATTGGCATGTGTTTGGTGGATAAACCAACACTAAATTTTTATTGTGAATTGAAGCCCATTTCAAACAAGTATGACCCTGAGGCGTTAGCAGTAACAGAATTTAACTTAGATACTCTTTTAAGTACGGGTTTGATGGCTGATGTGGCTATGGGCAAGTGTTCTGAGTGGATTAATAAAAATATCAATGACTATGAAACCCCTATATTTGTAGGGTTTAACGTTGGATTTGATTGGTCATTTATGAATTATTACTTCCATAAATATTTAGGAAGAAATCCATTTGGCTATACCTCAGTGGATATTAAGTCTATGTATTTGGGCTGTTTTGGTGGCGATTGGTCTGAAACTAAATCAAGTAAAATAGTTGAGAAATTAAAGCCGAAATTTACTGGTAATCATCATGCTTTGCAGGATGCAATATTTCAAGCAGAGTTATTTAATTTAATTTTAAAAGAAAAAAATGGGGAATAAATTATGAATTTGTTAGCACAAGCACAGCATCCAACTCAAATAGATAGTTGGGAAGTGGTTCTCATGAGTATTGTTGAAAAAATCTCATTGACTACGACTGAATATGAAAAAATTACGTCTCGATACAATACTTTGCAAGGCATATTGAATGCAGCCCGAGAACCTGTTTTACAAGATGCATATATTTTTGTGCAAGGCTCTATAGGTCTAAAGACAACAATAAAACCATTATCGAATGCTGAAGGAGACATGGCCAATGTTGATGCAGATGCCATTGTATTACTACCTAATGCACAAAATGCGGATTCAGCAGAAGTTTTAGATGCTTTAAAAACTCGCTTTGAAGAGGGCACTAGAACAGAGCACCCAGTTCAGGAATTACGCAGAGGGGTAAGAGTGGTTTATGCAGATGAAAATCCCGGTTTTCATATTGATATCACGCCAGCACGCAAGGTCCTTGGTAATGATAAAGAGGATGGTTACGGCAATTTAGAAGTACCAGATAGAGTAACTGGATGGAAAAATAGTACTCCTCGTGATTATTCTAATTGGCTAGAGAATCTATCTAAGCTCGAAATTAAAATTATTAGAAAAATGGCAGCTGGCGATAGTGTCATGATGGAAAGTGCTACCCAAGAACCTTTACCTTTATATGAGGATTATGTTGAGCATAATCCTTTACGTGCGACCATTAAATTACTCAAGCGACATCGAGACAAATGGGCAAGTAATCAGGATGATCCTTTATGTCGACCAATTTCAGCGGTTATTACGACGTTAGCAGCAAAAGCGTATCAAAAGGTAGCTTATGAATCACAAAATCAGCCATTACGACCAATTGAGGCTATTTTAAAGATCATTGCATATATGCCTGAGTTTATTGCCGAAACTGAAGATGGTTTCGCTGTTCTTAATCCTATGGACCAAGGCGAAAACTTTGCAGAGAAATGGAATCGTCCAAATGGTGAGGGTGAATCTTATCAAAAAGCGTTTTTTGCATGGCATTCACAAGCTTTAGAAAGTATGCAAATAGGGCTTTATGATCTAGAAAATCAAAAGAACTTCGAAGATAGACTTATTGAAAGCTTTGGCGTCCCAAGAATATTTATTCAAGATCAAATTAAAAATATTCCAAACAAATCATGGGTATTACCTGGACGAAATTCAAAAGTATCCCTCAATACAATTTCATTAGGTGCATTAGCTGGGACGTCATCAACAGCTGCTTCTGTACATACATCAACAGAACCAGTGGGTCGTCTTGGTTAATATGAAAAAAATTATTCCAGAAATCCAACAAGGTATAGATTTTTTACACGAATATTTAGGTCAAGATGCTTCATCTTGGCTGAGAGTAGTAGACCCAAAGGACAAGGAAGTTGTAGCTTATGAATTTCCTTTACCTGAGGACTACTTAGGTGTTTCAAGAGTACTTAGGATTAGCTTTTGTGAAGGCTTTCCCACTGTCGGTTTGCGTCTACAAATAAGTCCTTCACCTTGGCTTTTATGGCCTCATGCAATGCCACAAACTTTATGTTTATATGGGTTTGGTGAGCATCCCGCTGCAAACTCTGCTGAAAGTGTAGTAAATGATGCATTGAAGAGGTTATCCAAGATATTGGAGCTTATATTAGCTTCTTCTAGTGAAAGTAATCGAAATGAGGAATTTTATAGAGAGTTGGCTTCTTATTGGGGACTTCAACTAAAAATTAATAATCATCAGCTTATTGTATTGGAACATCCCTCAACGAGTGGTGAACTTTTTGGACTCACTGATCAAAGAGGAGGAGTAAAACGTCATCAAGTTGTATGGTTAGCATCGCAGCAACCAATGATAGAAAAACATCTTTCTAAAATATTAAACAGGGTAGAGAAAGTATCAGTTTTAGCACCAGTTGCATATTTTATTCGCTTAAATTCATATCCAACTGTTGATATTCCTAATTCCAATGAAGTCTTTGAGTGGATTGAAAATCATATATCCTCAGTAGATTTTCAGAAGTTATTAGAGTGGGATAAAAGAAACAATAGTTATCCTATTAGATGGTTGCTATTAGAACTCCCGAACACTGAGCCACCCATTATTCAAGCTATAACTCTTAAACACAAAGGTATCAAAAGTGATAGCTATCAAGTTTATGGTAAGCGTGCTGGACGTCGATTACGTGAGAAACAGAATAACAATGTAAGATTATCGAGTTTGGAACATAGTCCAGTTCATATGCTAGCAAAAAATGTAATCCATTCAAGAAACATAGAACTATCAAATAATGATATAGCAAACAAAAAAATAGCAGTGATTGGTGTAGGTTCTTTAGGTAGTTCGGTCGTTATGCATCTAGTGAGGGCAGGTATTACTAATATCACCATCGTTGATCCTGATAGATTTGAAAGTGCAAATTTAGGAAGACATATTTTAGGGGTGGATGATTTAGGTAAATATAAAACCCAAGCATTAAAAGAGAGAGTCCAAAAAGATCTGTCTCATATCACCATCACATCAATTCCGCAATATATTCAATATGAATGTATTAAGAATATTGGCATGCTTGATGAAATGGATGTGGTGGTAATTACAACTGCTGATTGGAATTCAGAAGAGTTTTTATGGTTATTGCATGAAGTTAGGCGACCTAAGTGGGCTTTAATCCAAGCTTGGGCTGAGCCTCATGCAATAATAGGGCATGTGCTGATAACTAGACCAAATAGTATTGCTGATGGACGCTACTTATTCGATGAGCATGGAAGCTTTTTACACCGACATTCAGAATGGAAGGATAATGGGGTCATCCCACTTCCTGGTTGTGGAGAAGCATTTATCCCAGGTGGTCCTATTGGAATTAATACAATAGCGACAATAACAGCTCAATCTGTATTTGATGTACTTACTGGAAAAGTAGAATCTGAGACATGGGTTACTAGTATAGGTGATATTGAAAAGATAAGTGAATTCAAAGGTACATACGTTGGACCAGATGTGCCTGACGGTTGCAAGCAAATTGTCATTTCCAGAGAGTGGCCAGGGGTGTAGTGTACTAATGAGCTACGATCTAGCTTGGGAATGGCGATGGAAGACGCTTAATGTTGAATTGAAAGTGTCTACTGAAGTAGCAGACATATTCTTTGCTCATCAACAAAAATTAAAAGAACATGAGAAAGGCGGGCAGTTGTTTATTGATACAAGTATGTCGGATGGTTTATGGCTTGCAGTAGCTACACCTCCACATAATGCTGACCTTTCAGGTCCAACATGGTTGGAACTAGATACTAATAGGTGTAAGCAGGAGGCTCTTGAGTATCAAAATCAAGGATTAGTTTTGGTAGGATACTGGCATACCCATGCTGAGTTAACCCCTAATTTGTCCCCGCAAGATATAAAAAGCTTTCGTGAATTTTCACGAAAGAATATTAGCTCGTTGCCCAACCCTTTAGCTGTAATTGTTGGTAATGGTAGTAATGGCGATACAATTAGAGCTTGGTCCCTACAACAAAATGGTTTTATACAAGCTACATTAATAATTGGTGTTTAGAAGGGTATCTTTTGTGAAGTTTTCCAAAGATAAAATTGTAATTGATGAATATAAAAAAATTGAGGAAGGTAAAGTATTTAGTGCCTTAGATTTTAGTGTCCATATAAATGATAAAAAGCTGCAATGGATTTTGAGAGATTATATAAAAAATGGTGATTCCCTCATTCTTTTTCCGAAGGTCTATTACAAGACCAAAAAGAATAGAATGATTCCAAATAGGATTCTCACTCCAGATATACAGAATACTTTAAAAGTCTTATCAAGGCGTACTGGGGAGATGTTTCAAGAACATGGAGGGATATCAGCAAATTATTTAGGTTTAAGTACCCAAGTTCCACAAATAGAGGTTTTTTATACTAATAGAAATTCACGAGAGTTTTTATTTTTTGATTGTACTGTGAGATTAATAAAAACACGTTGTCTCGACGTTTTTCAATATCCTCATGAGAGAGTTGGTTGGGCTGTATCAGCACTTTATTTTCTTGGCCCTAAGGTTGTTGATGTGAAAATGATTAACAAATTAAAAGAATCGTTGGGTGAAGAGGATTTTCAGACATTTTTGAGAGCTAAAAAGCCAAGTTGGATTAATAAACTAATAGATGAATCATAGTTGAGATGTAGAAATAATAACTACTTGGACAACTATTCTTGTTAAGTTGGCTTAGCTTCAGATTCTAATAGATATAATTCATTAATAAGCAGGAACTCTCGATATTGATGAACTAAATTTTCATCTTTTTCACGGTGTGCCCTAGCATTTCGAAAAGCCATATAAGAACCTGTAAATAAATTGATTCTACCTTTTATCTCTGCAGTATCTGGTACATCCCAAGTTAATAGAGCATTTTCACCTTGAAAAACTTGTGCAAACAGCTTCGTACTATGTTCATTTACGCCAGTACGTAGTCGGATAATATCTTCCAGCCGTTTATATGCTTTTGTTAAAGCCGAGTCAGGATCTTGTTTGAAAAGTAGTGCTAGATCAAAAATTCTATCATCAATAATTGAGTAGGGAAGCTCAAGTGGGTAGTAACGTTTTAGATTCGATGTTTTAGTTATTGCATGTTCAAAAGGATAGACATAGTCATACAGACGTATAGGGCGAATGATTTTTTCTTTGAAAATAAAGTCGATGTCATTGTCGCTAAGTGATGAATTGTTCAATTTACTCATTAGTTTTAAAGTAACAACTATTTCTTCTGTTTCGATTTGATGTTTATTCAAAATAGTTAAAGCTTTGGCTAACCCTTTGGGTCCTTCGCCTGGATAACCCGAAGTAAAGCCTGAACGGATAATGTAGTAACTATTAGATTTGTCTTTAATTATAAATGCATGGGACTGATTATTGGTTAGTAGTAGAGCATAACTTAGATCTGCATGAGTCTGGAGGAGATTAAAAAGGCTATATAGGCAGGTTTCTGTGACTCCAGCTTCCCCTAAGTAATCAGTATGATAATAGTTTTCGGACTTGAACATTTTTATAAAAATGAAGTAGCTCTTGTTTATAAAATAATGGGGTAAATTTGGGTAAAAATCTAGTACTTATTCTTTTTTAACAACTAGATTTCATTATGGATTTTGGGTGAGTTCAATTGCCACCACCTCTTCTTCAAACCATTTAGAAACTATGTATTAATAAATAAGCAAAATTTTTGCTATGAAAATGGGGAGAGGTTTTCACATCTTTGTGCAAAAAATCCATTTACTGCCAAGAAAAAAGCGTTTATGAAAGAGAAAAATGGTATCTGACATACCAGAGCATCGAAATGATTAAGATGGAACAAAATAGAAAAAAACCGAAATTTTACATTTGTAATAGTCTCCTTATCTGTCCGTTAATATCGTTATGTTCTGTAATATTTACAGTTTCTAAAACGCACAAAATAAAATCACTGAATGTTATTAAAGCACATTAATTTACCCATTTACTCTGTATGAAAAGTAAAAATATGTTCAAATTGCCCATATTTAACAATTTAACTTACATAAATTTAAGCATTAAAAAAGCGGCATAGCTCTTGCAATACAGCACTCAAGAATTTTACTTGAATAGTAGGAGTGTTGAATATGAGCGTGCATGCAGAGTCGCCTTTGAAAGAAACACCACTTTCACAACGAAAAGGCTTTTTCCCAATAGCCTTAGTGTTATTTAGTTTTACCTTTTTCACAGGAACTATGTTCGCTGGTGGAAAAATTGGAGTGGCTTTTGAGTTCACTGATATTTTGTGGATTGTAGCCATAGGCAACTTGCTATTAGGAGCTTATGCCGCGACCTTGGGATTTATTTCTGCACGTAGTGGCTTAAATACAGTTCTAATGGGACGTTTCTGCTTTGGTAACTGGGGCAGTAAATTATCAGACTTTATTTTAGGTTTTGCTGAATTAGGTTGGTTTGCTTGGGGAACAGCAACTCTGGCGATTTCACTTGGAAAAATATTAGGATTTTCTGATAGTTTACTCATTCCTTTGATGGTGCTATTTGGACTTGGTTTTTCCATTACAGCAATTGTTGGCTTTAAAGGACTTGAATATCTATCCCGTGTATCAATTCCTTTAATGTTCATTTTACTCGTCACTTCTATTGTTCTGGCGACCAAAGAAATTGGTGGATGGACTGGTTTAACTAGTGTTCAACCGACAGAAACACTCACATTGGCAACAGCCATTACCATGGTATTTGGTACCTTTGCCAGTGGTGCAACACAAATTACCAATTGGACGCGCATGTCTAAGAGCGGAAAAATCGCGATTTGGGCATGTCTAGTGAGCTTTGTAATTGGTAATGGTCTAATGGTCCTAGCAGGCGCTTGGATGGCAATCGTTTATCAACAACCCGATATTGTAGAGGTCTTAGTCTTACAAGGGTTATCTATTGCTGCAGTAGTGATGCTTTGCCTGAACTTATGGACGATCCAAGGCCCAGCAATCTATAGTGTTTCAACTGCTGCTTGCCATATGGTAAGAAGTGAACGCCGTAAAACCATGGTGCTTGTAGCTGCTGTTGCGGGGATCATTTTAGCTGCTGCTGGTATGTATGAGCTATTGATTCCGTTCTTATTACTCCTTGGCGCAATTATTCCTCCACTTGGTGGTGTGATCATGGCGGATTACTGGATTCGTCATAAAGGAAAATATCCATTATTAGCTGAAGCAAATATTCCTAATTTTAACTGGATTGGTTTGATTGCTTATTTCACAGGCGCAATTGTTGCCTATGTATCACCATGGATTGCACCTATTGTGGGTATTGTGGTGGCATGTACCACTTATAGTGTGTTGAATTCTTTATTCCCATTACGTCAGGAATCATCTGTCTTAAATATAGTAGATGCAGTGGAGTAATGCGATGAATATGACCGTTCAAGATATCCTGAATCTACCTTCACTTTACCCACTAAAATTATGTGGTGGAACAGAAAATATTCATCGGCCTGTCCGCTGGTTCTATGTAGCAGAAAATGAAGGAATCGCTGAATGGATTGAGGGTGGAGAGATTGTATTTGTTACGGGAATCAACTATACCCGTGATGAAAATAATCTCTTAGGTTTACTTGAACAGGCATATGAACGAAATGTAGCTGCGCTTGTCATTATGACAGGTCAGGAATATATCCATGAAATTCCACCTAAACTTATTTCACGCGCAAATGAGCTTGGTTTACCGTTAATTGAGCAACCTTACAGTTTGAAGATGGTTGAAGTTACGCATGCGATTGGTACACAGCTAGTTCAGTTTTCTCAAGTCAAAAAATCGAGTGAAGATGTAATCTCTCAATTACTGACAGGGGATTTTCCATCGGTAGAGACAATTCAACTTCGTGCCAAACAGTTAAAAATTAACTTACTTGGACGTCATGTGATTACAGTACTGCGCTTACACAATATTCATGCCTTGTTTCATACCGATACTGATGCTGTGCATGAAAATCATTTTTTCAGAATTAAACAACAGTGTTATGAAGCCTTGGAAAAATGGTCCAAACAGTGGAAGCAGAAAATTCCAGTCATCCGTCAGGGGGATCAGTTTAGTTTGGTACTCAACCTTGATGATCATGATATCGATGCGTGGAAAAAATCACTCATAGAAGTGATCGATCAAATAAGTCAACTTGATAATAACCTTAAAGTCTTTGCAGGGTTATCAAATGAAGTGAATTCTGCAGTGGCATTTCAACGAGGATTTTGGGAAGCATCCCAAGCTCAGGAAATTGCTTTTGAAATGCAGATGAAAAATAGTATTTGCCAATATCGTGATTTGGGGGTGCTAAAACTTTTAAAAGCGATTCCAAACAAAAGCGTATTGCAGCAATTCATGCATGAAACCTTGGGTATTCTCATTAGCGATAAAAAGCATCCATTTGTACTACTCGAAACGTTAGATGCCTGGCTTAAAGAAAATGGCAACTTAAATGATACAGCCAAACGACTTGGTATCCATAGAAACACCTTAAACCAACGGATTCAAAAAATTGAATCACTGACAAATCAGGTCTTAACTGAGGCAAATTTCCGTCTAAATGCTTCAATGGCATTACTGATCTGGCACATGAGTCATTAATTATTTTAAAAGGAACCAACATGAAAATTATCAATGCAGTTTTACGTCAACAAGAAGGGCTATTTAGTATTACTTACAACAATGGCATCTTTGAAGCCATTGAAAAACAGGCTAGTCTCATTCAAACAGTTGATGTAGATACTATCGATGCACAACAACAATTAGTCATGGCTCCTTTAGTTGATCCACACATTCATTTAGATGCTGTACTCACTGCGGGTGAGCCTGAGTGGAATATGTCAGGTACACTCTTTGAAGGGATTGAACGTTGGGGGCAACGTAAAGCCACGATCACTTTTGAAGATACTAAATTACGTGCTTTAAAAACGCTAGATATGCTCATTGAGCATGGTATTCAACATGTACGTACACATGTTGATGTCACTGATCCCAGCTTAACTGCAATGCGAGCTATGCTTGAAGTTAGAGAAGAAATTAAAGATAAAGTAAATTTGCAGATTGTAGCATTTCCACAAGAAGGTATTGAGTCATTTAAAAATGGTCGTGCTTTAATGGAGGAAGCTGTAAAGCTTGGTGCTGATGTGGTTGGTGGCATTCCACATTTTGAATATACCCGTGAAAAAGGTGTAAGTTCAGTTCATTTCTTGATGGATTTAGCTGAAAAATATAACTGTCTGGTGGATGTACACTGTGATGAGATTGATGATCCAGCATCTCGCTTTTTGGAAGTTTTGGCAGATGAAGCACATGTACGAGGTATGGGGGAACGTGTAACAGCTAGCCATACTACAGCCATGGGATCTTATGACAATGCCTATTGTTACAAGTTATTCCGCTTACTAAAACGTTCTAAAATTAACTTTATTTCGTGCCCTACAGAAAGTATTCATTTGCAAGGAAGATTTGATAGCTATCCAAAGCGCCGAGGTTTGACACGTGTACCAGAAATTGACCGTGCAGGTATGAATATTTGTTTTGCTCAGGATTCAATTCGTGATCCTTGGTATCCAGTAGGAAACGGTAATATTATTCGTATTCTTGATGCTGGCTTACATATTTGTCATATGCTGGGTTATGAAGACTTACAACGTTGCTTGGATTTTGTTTTAGATAATTCAGCCAAGACTTTATGTTTAGGGGATCAATACGGGATTGAGGTCGGCCGTCCTGCCAGTTTTATAATTATGCCGGCTAAAAATGATTATGAAGTTGTTGCTAATCAAGTAAAAGCTATTTTAAGTGTGCGTAATGGTAAAATTATTATGCAAAGACAACAGGAGCGAGTGAGCTTACTTAAAGTTGGAAATCTAGCTACGCCTGCATAACTAAATAAAAAATTAAAAAACCGATGTTTATACATCGGTTTTTTTTTAATGTTATAGAGCTAATTTACTAAAGTTTTAAAAGCTAAGGGCTTTGTTGCACAAAGCTTTGATAGACAGAGTTCGCCTAAATTCCTAAAACAACCTGATATGGTTTAAATCCTTCTAGTACAGCATCGGAAACTAATTGGATAAAAGCTTCAGTTTTTCCGTAAGCCATCCATTGATCAAGAACCTCATAGTAAGCCAAACGATTTTCTACTGTAATCACACCAGGTGGATAACCAGCTTTAAGCAATTCGAGATTCATCAATAGACGTGACGTGCGACCATTGCCATCAATGAATGGATGGATGCCTACAAAATCTGCATGTACTTTAGCTGCACGTTCAATTGGATGTAGTTTATGTGCTTCACTATTATACCAGTCTACGAATTGAGCCATCTTGTCATTTAATAACGTGTAATCAGGCGGGGTAGACGTAGCACCTGATATCAGGACATTTTGCTGGCGATAGCGTCCAGCATTGTCATCATCGATGTTTTTTAGAATGAGCTGATGGATATTACGAATTTGCCATTCAGAAAAAGGCTCCTCTTTCCGAATGATATCTTCAACATAGTAAATTGCATTTCTATGGTTGATCGCTTCGAAGTGTTCTCTTAATGCCTTTCCACCAACAGTAATACCTTCCAGTACTACTTTTGTTTCTAGTAGGGTGAGTGTATTACCTTCAATTGCATTCGAATGATAGGTCCAACGGACAATAAGATCTTCTTGTAAATTTTTGACAATTGACGGAGAGAGAGGGCGATGTTGATCTAATTTTTTCTTTAAATCATCAATAGTTTCAAACATAACCTTATCCTTGAATTTGTCTTAGTCGATAATACATGAAAAAAGAAATATCAGAAATGTAGTGATATATCACTACATTTTGTATTGATTGTATGGACTGCTCAATGGTCTTATGAATGAGTTAATAGAACAGTATTTAAAGACTCATGTGCTAGAAGGTGAATATAATCAAGAAGAATTAGAAAAATTCTTGGAAATATTAAAAAAAGTATAGTTAATTTTTTTTCTAATTCCTTATACATTATTGAGAAAAATCTATTGATTGGGTAACCACTAACTTTGTTAGCTACTCAGGTTGCTAATTGAACAGGCTCTAAGTCTTCTGTGAAATTCCCCAGCTTTTCGCAGACAGCATAAATTCATAGTTTAAAGCCAAGAGCATGCTCTGCATATTGAAGCTATTACGCTCTTCAGGCAGTTGTAACAGCAGCGGTAAACGTGTCACCCCATTTTCACCATTGGCAAAGGCATAATGGCGCATTTTGGAGTCCACCGGAATTAAATTTTTTGCTTCTAAATACACACTTACCTGAGTGGTCTGTTTTTGAAGAGCAATAATTCTGAGATAGCAACGATCTCGAACATCAATGATATTCTGTTTTAACTCATTGATCTTAATTTCATGGTTTTCAGGTTTTTTAAAGAGCCGTTTAATGAAACTGGCATTTTGTTTATTTTGCATTTCGCGTTCTAACTGGCGTATGTGTTGCTGGATCTGACGAGTTTGCTCAATCGCATCATTGAGCAATTCTCTAATTTCCTGAGTGGGTGCTGAAACAGCCTGTACATGTTGCTGATAGTGAAACTCATCATGAAAGAGCACAAAAATTTGTGCTCGACGCTGTTCCAATAATTTTAAATAGGCAATTAAACGATATTTAAACAGGCGTGCATGGGGATTAAACTGCAGAATCGGCTCCTGCGATAAAATTTCAAGTTGATGTAGAAATTCATTGATTAATCTTAAAATATTTAAATAACAAAACTCTAATTCATCAGTATGTTGAACGCTGTTTTTTAATCCTTTTAGGAAAGGTTCGAGAATATTTAAGGATAAATCTTTCTCTAAAATTTCTAGATGTTCTTTGACCAAATGCTCGATGGAAAAACTTTGGATATTTAAGATTTCTTTCAAACTCGGGATGAGCCGTTGATGGTTATACTCGTGTAGCGATTCAACTAGCTCTACAATATGTGGATTCATTTGGCTCTGAATGCCAATAATTCGGGTCATGAGCTGTTTGAAATTTTCAAAATAATTTGGTTGATTAAGCTGTTGCGGATCCAGAACCAAACCACTGATATAGAACCGGTCCTCTTTACCAAAGCTTTCTTCGGTTAAAAAGCGGCGAATTGAATAAGCGGAAATTAAACTGTCATAAGAGCTGCTCAGGACAAAATAATATTGAAAGGTTTTGATAATTTCAAAATCACGCACCTGTTGTTCACTAATAAAATAATCCTGAAAAATGGTCAGTTCCTGATCGGCATATTCACTCGGTAAAATATGGGCAAACCAGCTTCCCAAAATTTCACTTTTCATGAAGACTTCAAAGATAAAGGTACGGACTTGCTCAATATTCAAGTGACGGTGATTTTCAGAAACAGAAAAATTTAATTCTCGAATGATGAGGGCTGTATCATACAGAAATGCTTTTTTGATCAGTTGTTGTGCTTGAATGTCTTTTGGATTGTCCAAATCGATTTGATTGATCTCACGAACAATAGTTTCTAAGTAATCGGCAATCTGGAAGTCAGTTTGATAGCTTTGTAGATAGCTAAAGGTTGTATTAATTCTGTGCGCAAGTTGTAGTAACTCGGAATTTTGCGTGTTGAGCTGAAGTTCTTTGAGGCTGATATGGCCTTTAAACTCAAAAGTTTGGTTCAGGTAATTCCACGATATATTTTTTGCTTTTAGATACTGGTCTTCTATTTTTTGATGTAGTGCTTGTGGTGTCTTAGATAGAATAGAATCCAGTTGTTGCTGCCAATGTTTATCAAGAATAGGGTCGATTTGTTTTAACTGTACCCTAAGATGATAAGGAATATATGTCTGCATGGAGATCTAAAACCATTGTAGTGAATTCAAACTTTTAATGAGAAAAAGCTATGTGATTTATATCACAAAAACAAATATAAGTTAGCCCTATTGCATGAAAATACTCTGTGTAAGTTGTATATTTTGTTAGCCAGAGTGGGCTGAAACCATGTTGCGGTGAAAATGTTTTGGACTATAAATTTGATTGAATGTCCAAGATGAATGGAGAAGGCTACAACTTGAGCATTCATTAATTCAGAGTTCGGTATTTCATTATGAGTTTGAGTTTATACACCCATTTGCTGATGGCAATGGGCGGATGGGGCGTTTATGGCAAACTTTAATCTTAAGCCAGTGGAATCCAATTTTTCTCAATATCCCTGTAGAAAGCTTGATTTATCAAAACGAAAAAGCTTATTACAATGCATTGCAAGCGAGCACAGATCATTCAGATTCTGCACCTTTTATAGAGTTTATTTTGCAGATGATTCTAGATGCAATACTCAGTTCTGATGCCAGCGATCAAGATACCGCTCAAGCTAGCGTACAAGTTAGCGATCAAGTTAAACGTCTCATCCAGAATATGGAGCAGAAGGAATATAGCTTAACTGAGCTGATGGCTCTATTAGAATTGTCCCACCGAGCAACATTTCAAAAAAATTATTTAACTCCAGCATTAGAAGCAGGTGTGGTTGAACGCACCCTGCCTGATAAGCCTAAAAGTCCTAAGCAAAATACAAATTAAAAATTGAGTCATAATGAGGTTAAGGTTATTGTGAACCGTACCGGGTTTGTCGGAGAGTCAATATTCTGAGAGACTATCCCGATGACAAAATTAAAATATACCCCTGAAATCAGAGAAAGAGCGGTTCAATTATTGATTGAATCTGAAAAAGATTATCCTTCTACTTGGGCTGCAATCACAGCAATTGCGCCTAAGATTGGTTGTACTCCTGAAACACTTCGTGCCTGGCATCAAAAGCATTTAGATCAGCAAAATCCTATTAAAGTACAACAGATATCTGATCAAGAAAAAATGAAGCAAATGGAACGTGAAATTAAAGAATTAAAGCGTGCCAATGAAATTCTACGTAAAGCAGCCGCTTTTTTCGCCCAGGCGGAGCTCGACCGCCCACACAAATAATGGTGGATTTCATCCATAACAATAAAGACTTATATGGTGTTGATGCGATTTGTAGGATTTTACCGATCGCAGCTTCAACCTATTACCGGACTCTAGATCTCTGCGAAAATCCAGAACATCGAGCAAAGCGAGATTTACATGATGAGCATCATGCTGAACAAATTAAACGAATTTGGAAGGAAAGTTCAGGTCGATATGGTGTACGTAAAGTCTGGCAAAAACTGAAACGTGAAGGCTATATTATTGCACGCTGTACTGTTGCTCGATTAATGAAAAAGCTAGGTATACAAGGTGTTTGGCGAGGTAAGAACAAACAAACCACCCGTAGCCGAGATGACCAAAAACGAGCAGATGATTTAGTGAAACGTAATTTTAGTGCTGATCGACCTGACCAATTATGGGTCAGTGACTTTACGTATATTCAAACTCATTCAGGCTGGGTCTATACCGCCTTTATTATTGATGTGTTCTCACGAGCAATTGTTGGATGGAAAGTATCTACACGGATGAATACAGATATGGTACTCGATGCATTGGAGCAAGCATTGCACGATCGAGGCATGCCAAAGAATGTGATTCATCATTCCGATAGAGGTGTTCAATATCTTTCTATTCGCTATACCAATCGTTTAGAAGCTGCAAATTTACGAGCATCAGTCGGTACAACTGGTGATTCATACGATAATGCTTTGGCTGAAACGGTGAATGGCTTATACAAAACAGAGGTGATTGAATATCTAAAAGCAGATTGGCAAGGTTTAGCGGATGTACAACTTGCGACACTAAACTGGGTAGATTGGTTCAATAAAAAGCGTGTACACAGTGCACTGGGTTATGTATCGCCTTTTGAGTTTGAAGCAATGTACTATGATAAGATTAACCTGTTAGGTCAGGCGGCCTAACTTAAATAAAAAAGTCTCCAACAAACCCGGTACGGTTCAGTCTAACTTTAGCAAGAATTTGCTTCTTTAATTATTCCACCATTAAATAAAAGGTTGACCATGAAATGCTTGTATATCGCTTAAACTGTGTTTCAGAAAACTTCTTTGAATCGATGTATTTCCTCCATAGATTATGCAAGAAGACGAATAAAAATGGCATGCAAATCTTCAGCAAAGGAGTCGATATTTTTTGATTTATGGAAGAGATCTAATAAATATAAGAATCCAATTAAGTTCTATTGATTAAGCTTGATAGACGACAAAAATGGTTTCTACTTTTTTTGAAGAAATTATTCGATACTAAGATGTGCTTTAATAGCATCTATTAGCTGCTTTTCTCCAATCGGTTTCGTTAGGTAATCAACAGCACCTTGTCTTTTCCCCCAAACTCGATCTGTTTCTTGGTCTTTAGTGCTAACAATAATAATCGGAATATGATTTGTGAGATTATCACGAGTAATTTGGCGTGTAGCTTGAAAACCATTTATCCCAGGCATAACAATATCCATAAGTATCAGATCAGGTAATATACTTTTTGCCATCTGAATACCTTCTTCTCCACTCATAGCTTCAATAACTTCATAGCCATATTTATTGAGCATTTCTTTAAAACGAAATACTTCAGTAGGTGAATCATCTACTACAAGAATACGCGGCATATTTTTCTCCTTGAAAGTTAAGCTTTCCCTAAATTTTTTAATCAATTAATAACTTAATTAAACGTAATAATCCGGACAACGCCACGTTCAACAGGGGCCTTACCTGTAACCTCACCAATTTGCTCGCAAATGACGACGGTTTCGCCTTTTTTCACCAAGCGAGCAAGGTAGCCTTCAGCTGCATGGTAAGGAACGCCTGCCATAGGGATAGGTTCACCATTGGCTTTGCCACGATGGGTTAGGGTAATTCCGAGAAGTTTAGCGGCCTTGTGTGCATCTTCAAAAAATAGCTCGTAGAAGTCACCCATACGATAGAACATCAAAGAGTGCGGATGTTGCATTTTGACGCCCATGTACTGTTGCATCATGGGAGTGAGGGTGGACAAATCAGTTATGATTCCCGAATTGCTCATGTAGGTGAAATCCTTAAATCTTTGAAAATGCACAATATAAAAATAGACCGAGCGACGCCGCTTACCGTATGTATTTATGTGCTATGAACAGCTATTGTCTGAATGGCAATATCTTAGCAAAATTGAAAACGACTAAACAATAAATCATCTATAAAGCGAACAGTTGTTAAACAGCCAAGTGATTATTGCTGTAGGCATTAGGTGTAAAGCAAAAATAAAAAAGCCTAAACATCTGTTTAGGCTTTTTAAGATTTAAGGCTTATACAGACCGAGTTCAGTCAGGTGCAACCGTAGGATACGACGTAACTCAAGAACAGCTTCAGGCGTTTCTTGAATAGAATGTCCACCTTTAATAATCTTCTCAGACAATGCACCATCTAGATGGGCACTCGTATAAGGCACGACATCGTCTGTAATGATATTGAGGTCATCACTTTTGGTCGCATTCCCCATGATGCTGTGGAATTTCATGCCCTTGTATGGAACGACATTTTTAGTTAACCGAGTAAAATTAGAGTTTTTGCTGAGATCACTTGGCCCATTTTGAATGAGTCCATTATCGACATCTTTAATGAAGGCTTGTAGGTCAGGGTCACTACTTTGTATAACATCGGTCAGTGCTCCCAAAAACGCACCTGGTAGACGAATGACTTTACGTGCCGCAAGGGTAAACCAGCGGTCAGCAAACTCTGTCCCACGATGTGGCGCTGCCAAGAAAATGGCCCGACTAAAGTTTGGAATCGGTTGAATATCGAGGCGTGATTTAAATAGAGGGTCATTTTTAAATTGTTGCGCACGTCGATTGGGTAGCAGTTTCATTGCCGCAGGGGTTAAGTCAGCATCGCTCACCAAAAGCCGTGCAATAATGCCGCCCATACTATGTCCCACGAGCACGGCATCCTTTTTGGCAGGCGCTTTGCTGTCGACCAAATTAAAACTTTGTTGAATGATTGCATAGATTTGGAAACGACTTTCTAAAATTGGCATATTGGTCGAGTAGAACACTTGCCAGACTTGATAGTGCTCACGTAGCACGGGGTCGCCCATGACATCATTCGTCAAACGAATCCATGCCTCTGGACTGCTGGCTAAACCGTGGACGAGGACCACCACTTTTTTATTTGGATTGTACGGCTCAAGCATGTATAGGTGTGGCATAGTGAGGCGTGCATCACGATCAATCAGTGATAAATACGCGGCTTTACCTAAATTGTTTTGTGCTAACCATAAGCCATAAGGTGCAGAAAAGTTTGCAGCGAGTGGGTAGCTTTTGCCTGCAATTTTCGCAGATTCAAACTTATAGGGATCATAAGCTGAGATTTCAAACTCAGGGTTGTTTAAGATCTCATCGATATTGGATGCAGAGCGTGGCTGTGCGGTAATAGTCGCTGCTAAATAACGGGCATTGTGAATGTTTGGATTACGACCATTGGTATACTGATAATGTAGTGGATCGACAATATATTTGGCTTTTTCAGGTGAGGTGTCATTGTGCTCAGGTGGGAGGACAATCAGAAACTCTGAACCAAAACCATCGCGACGTGTGATAGAGCGCAGGCCTGAAAAGTTCATATTGTAAGTTGACATCAGTTGTTCAACTTGACGGTTTTTTAAAAGTGGGTAATTGTCATAATTAATACGGTAAATACTTTGCCCCACTTTGATTTGATTACCGACTTCAGATGGCCCATGGCGTAGGCCATAACTATTCACGAGTTTAGCGATAGCTTGATTATAAAAGTCACGGAGTTGGACTTGTCGGTTATCAAAAATACGGTCTTGGGGGCCACGTTTGGTGTTAAACATGTAGGCATAACTGTAGCGAATGCTTTTATCCAGCATGCCGAGTTGTTGATCTAGGCAGCTTTGGTAGTTTTGTTTTTGCAGTGCCTGTTTTTCTTCAGACTGTGTCTTGGCTAAAATACTGACTTTACAGGCAGATGATTTTTCTAAGGAAAGTGCTTTAGCGAGATACAGCTCGCTGGCAGTAGAGAGGAGCTGTTCATCCTGAATTTGTGGAATCTGTTTGAGTTCGCTGACACATTCTTCAGGTTGCTCTGAACAGATTTTGGCTTCTCTACCCGTCATAGACAGCACGTTTAGACTCGCTTCACTGAGCTTATCCCGCGTTAAAATACTCTCACGCTCATTGGTAATCGTGACGTTCAGTGATTGATTTTTCACACTGACCACTTGGCAACCACTCAAAAGCGAAACGAGAGTGGTCATCATCAAGGTGCTACGGATGTATTTAGGCATAAAAAGCGTCGACTACCGTTTATTCTTTTGAATTTTTTAAATCATACGATAATTCTCGGATTTATGTAAGCATCCGCTGAACGCCATCGCCAAGTTTTAACGGGGTTCAGGTTTCCAGCGGTGAGGTAGTAATTCTTCTATTTGGGGCACTTTATGTGTTGGCAACCTTTTCAGCACATCACTTAAATAGGC
>NZ_PQLP01000130.1:0-1181 GCF_002918965.1 Acinetobacter sp. ACNIH3
GCTCTGTACACGACAAAAATAGATAACTCATTGAAATAATGTCACAATAATTGTTTTCTAACGACGAATACTATGACACATCTCAATGAGTTATATCTTATCTTAAACAAATATCTAAAATGGAACAAGTCACATTTAAAGTGCTTTGCGCTCATCATGCTTGTGATTATTTTAAAGCAAACATGTAATCTTTCTTCTGCATCTAAAGCCTTGCCCATCAAGTGCTTACCACAATCATTTTATCGACGTATGCAGCGCTTCTTTGCAGGTCAGTATTTCGATTATCGTCAAATTTCTCAGTTGATTTTCAATATATTTTCATTCGACAAAGTGCAACTGACTTTAGATAGAACCAATTGGAAATGGGGAAAACGAAATATTAATATCCTGATGCTCGCGATCGTTTATCGTGGAATAGCGATACCTATCGTTTGGACATTACTTAATAAACGTGGAAATTCAGATACAAAAGAGCGTATTGCTTTGATTCAACGCTTTATCTCCATTTTTGGTAAAGACCGTATTGTGAATGTGTTCGCAGACAGAGAGTTTATCGGTGAGCAGTGGTTTACATGGTTAATTGAACAAGACATCAACTTCTGCATTCGTGTTAAAAAAACTTTATTGTCACCAATCATTTAGGAAAGAATCATAAAATCAGTGATTTATTTCGCCATCTTCAAGTTGGTCAAATTGAATGTCGTAAACGACGGATTTTGGTTGGTCGAGTGAAACTATATATAAGTGCACTACAGTTAGAAAATGGAGAACTTTTACTCGTCGTTTCTCCTCAGTTTAATGCCAATTCTATTCAGGATTATGCATTACGCTGGGAAATTGAAACCTTATTCAGTTGTCTCAAAGGACGCGGGTTTAATCTTGAAAATACTCGTTTAACAGACCCTAGACGAGTCAAGAAATTGATAGCAGTGCTAGCTATCGGTTTCTGTTGGTGCTATTTAACAGGTGAATGGCAACATGATCAAAAAAAAGTGATAAAAATAAAGAAGCATGGACGACTCTCAATGAGTTTATTTCGCTATGGTTTAGACTATGTTCAAATGGCGATTCAGCGTTTAATTGGTTTTGGGAAAAAAGAAGAGTTTAAGGAAATTTTGGCAATTTTAAGAAGGCAGAAGCCTGATAGGATAAGGGTTCTGTGAAATTTGTCGTGTACAGAG
>NZ_PQLP01000131.1:0-1175 GCF_002918965.1 Acinetobacter sp. ACNIH3
CTAGACAAAATGACACCAAATGAGTTTTACTATGATCAGCTACCCCAACAAAACAAGGTGGCTTAACTAGAGCGGAATATCACTTATAAATACGCTTTTAGTTGTTCAAACAAGTGGGACCACCTCTCTCGCATTTGCGGGGTTTTTAATGCTGAATAAAAGGAAAACTTGATGGAATTGCCCAATATTATTCAACAATTTATTGGAAACAGCGTTTTAGAGCCAAATAAAATTGGTCAGTCGCCATCGGATGTTTATTCTTTTAATCGAAATAATGAAACTTTTTTTCTTAAGCGATCTAGCACTTTATATACAGAGACCACATACAGTGTCTCTCGCGAAGCGAAAATGTTGAGTTGGCTCTCTGAGAAATTAAAGGTGCCTGAACTCATCATGACTTTTCAGGATGAGCAGTTTGAATTAATGATCACTAAAGCGATCAATGCAAAACCAATTTCAGCGCTTTTTTTAACAGACCAAGAATTGCTTGCTATCTATAAGGAGGCACTCAATCTGTTAAATTCAGTTGCTATTATTGATTGTCCATTTATTTCAAACATTGATCATCGGTTAAAAGAGTCAAAATTTTTTATTGATAACCAACTCCTTGACGATATAGATCAAGATGATTTTGACGCTGAATTATGGGGAGACCATAGAACTTACCTAAGTCTATGGAATGAGTTAACTGAGACTCGTGTTGAAGAAAGATTGGTTTTTTCTCATGGCGATATCACGGATAGTAATATTTTTATAGATAAATTCAATGAAATTTACTTTTTAGATCTTGGCCGTGCTGGGTTAGCTGATGAATTTGTAGATATATCCTTTGTTGAACGTTGCCTAAGAGAGGATGCCTCGGAGGAAACTGCTAAAATATTTTTAAAGCATTTAAAAAATGATAGACCTGACAAAAGGAATTATTTTTTAAAACTTGATGAATTGAATTGATTCTAAGCATTATCTAAAAATACTTAATTGTCTTTTAACGTCGCTAAATTTTAAATAAATAAGTGAAGAGTGTTAGTGGAGCCACTGATTTAAAGTTGGCAGAGTAAAACTTGAAGTGCGACATAAACCACCTAATTAATTTAAAGGGTTTATGGAGTATATAAAATTGTCATACCATCATCTTAACTTTGAAGATCGTACTGCATTAATGCTTGAGTCAAGAA
>NZ_PQLP01000132.1:0-1167 GCF_002918965.1 Acinetobacter sp. ACNIH3
AGCGTCCGCTGAACACACCTTATGAATTCGTCCTATAAGCCTTAATTTAGTCCCCACTTAAAAACAAGTGGGGACTAAAATTTATGACTACAAATCACCAGACATCCATCGCATCTCTTGCGAAAAAACGAAGAACATACAGTGCTGAATTTAAACAGCAGATCGTTCAGGCTTGTAAAGCACCGGACGTTTCAATTGCTTCGGTCGCTTTGCAACATGGATTGAATACAAATCTCGTATCCAAATGGATTCGCTTAATTGATGCTAAGCCAGGGAATGATCGCTCACCACTACCGAATAAACCTGCATTTATTGCCTTATCCTGCTCTGCACCATTAGATCCTACTCCTACTGACATGTTAACGGTTCAAATTACTTTACCCCACTCAAAAGCAGAAATTGGCTTGAAATGGCAAGTATCAAAAATATCTGCTTTAGCAGAATTACTCAAGGCACTGGCAACATGATCCGTATCGATGAAATCTGGTTGTCTACCCAGCCCATGGACATGCGAGCAGGAATGGATACGGCCATGGCTCAGGTGGTGAGAGCCTTTGGCTACATCAAACCGCATTGTGCTTACCTGTTCTGTAATAAACGTGGCCATCGCATGAAAGTACTGGTGCATGATGGACTGGGGATCTGGCTGTGTGCCCGGCGGCTGGAACAGGGCAAATTTCACTGGGCTAAAGTTCACCAGGGTGAAAGCGTAGCCCTGCCCGGAACAGTTACAGGCACTGATCCAGGGTTTGCCCTGGCAGCGCATTGGACAACAGCAGGTAGTGACGATGCTCTAAACCAGGTTGGTGCATTCTGCTATTCTCCAAACGTTCTATTTCCTCTGCGTCATGACCTCAGGCATACTGAGGTCATGAATACGCTGCCTGACTTAAGCCAACTGACCCATGAACAACTGCTGGAATTTACCAGACAGTTGGCAATGCAGCATCAGTCTCTAGCACAATCAAACCAGCAATTAGATGCCAGAGTTCAACATCTTGAAGTCACCAATCAGCAATTAGATTCTAAAGTTCAACATCTTTCTATTCTCAATCAAAAATACGAGCATGAACTCGCACTATTTAAACAGCACAAATTCGGCAGTAAAAACGAACATCTCACTGCAAAACAAATCCATCTCTGGGATGAAGCGGTCGAAGAAGATAT
>NZ_PQLP01000133.1:0-1135 GCF_002918965.1 Acinetobacter sp. ACNIH3
TATCTATAGGCAAATTACCATCATCCAGATAGCGGCAGAGTGCCTGCCAACGTTTTAGGCTGTAATTGATCGCCTTGGCGGTGGGAGAACTCGATGGCACTGTCAGATGATGTTGGTTGAGCCATTCATACAGTTGTTGCATCACTGGTTGACTATGCTGTTGTCGGTATTCGCGGCGCTGTTCTGCTGTACCATCGGTCTTTTTCCTGAGTTCTACTTCTATCGCATACAGTTTCTGAATCAGCACCAATGCCTGTTCAGCGACCTGACTTTTCCCGGTCACATGCAGTTCATGGAATTTACGACGTGCATGGGCCATGCAGCCCACCTCTATGACCTGACCTGATTTAAAGCGTGCTTTATAACCACTGTAATCATCACAGACTAGATTGCCCTGCCAGCCTTTCAAGAACGCTTCAGCATGCTGGCCTGAACGACTATCCTGAAAGTCATAGATCACTGCCTGAACTGGATTGTACTGTGTAGTGGCATAGGCCCAGACATAACCTTTTTTCGGTTTTTTCTCATCATCACCCATCCGCATGATGGTGACCGGCGTTTCATCGGCATGGATCACCCGCTGTTGCAGCACCACCTGTTTTAAGGCATTGGCCAGAGGTTCCAGTTCTACACCGCAGCGACCTATCCAGTCAGATAAAGTTGATCTAGAAAGTTCGATTCCCGCCCGCTGATAGATCAGACGTTGACGGTACAGCGGCAAATGATCGGCATATTTCGATACCAGCACATGGCTGAGCAATTCAGGTGAAGCAATGCCTTTATCAATTACATAGGCAGGCATCGCTTGCTGAGTCAGGGTGTCACACTGATCACAGACCCATTTACCACGCACATGCTGTTCCTTATAGAACTGTGCCGGTCTGAAATGCAGTTTTTCACTGACATCTTCGCCGATACGACGGAGTTGGCAGCCACAAGCGCATTGGGTTGATGCAGGTTCATGCTCAATACGGATGGTGTGTAGATGATCTGGCAGTGGTCGACGTTTAGGTTTATTTGCTTTGGCTTTGTGTGTCGCTGCATCGGTTTTATCTGCATTCAGCCGTTCCAGTTCCAGATCAACGGCTGCGATATCTTCTTCGACCGCTTCATCCCAGAGATGGATTTGTTTTGC
>NZ_PQLP01000134.1:0-1101 GCF_002918965.1 Acinetobacter sp. ACNIH3
TAGGACTTACGCACTGTTATTTATAGACTCTCTGTGGTAGCAGATGATTTTTATCGAGAATAAAGTCATCAATGAAGTTTTTGATAATTGGTCTAAATAATTTCTTCTGCCAACGATATACATTTTCAAAGATCCGCTCAAACTGGTTCTTTTGTATCTCAACGTAGGCCATCAAGGCTGAAAAAATATGATTCAAAATCAGTTTAGATCGTCTTACTTGAAACTTTTCAATATGACAAACCTGTTTAATCACCCGGTGATATTGCTCTATTTTCCAATGACTTGAATGTAATTCATGAAAACCCTCAAAGGACAATAAATCATCTTCATCTTGATGCACAATATAAAACCTCTGCTGTTCTTTTAACTGAGTCTTAAATAATTGTACAAAGCCAAAATCTTTGAGCCAGACCACTTGACCCTGATGGAAATCTGGCAATAAACGCAGTTGAAACCATTGTCCTTTTTCTGGGGAAACCTTACGGTTACAGTCGATACCAAACATAAATCGAATACCATATTTTCTTATGGTTTTTAGATTTCCAGTCGATGAATACCAACTATCACCTGTAATAAATTGAATCTTTGCACCCCAACTAAGTACTTCACTTAACATATCCATAAAGTAATCATTCTTGGTTTTACTTTCAGATTTGTCATAAATTCGGAAATTAATTGGAATATTTTGACCATTTTGATCTGTCGCATACAAGGTAATGAGATTAATACCCTTGACGGATCGGTGGTGTTTGCCTGACCAAAAATAGCTAACCAAGTCCATATGTTGACTATATGGTTTATCTAAAACAGTATCATCAATACTGACTATAAGCTTATTATTATCAATATGTTGAATTGCTTCTTGATATAGGTCGTGAGGTGTGTAGTCTTCACGCTCTAGAAAGCGATTTACACTATCATGCGAGATATTATAAGTCTCGGCAAGTTGTGTGCAGCTAATAGAGTTCGGTTCTGTCATGAGAAAGCCCATATAAATGGGTAATGTACAAGTTGCTGTAGAAGCATGTTTAGTTCGTCTGATCACAGATACGTTATAAACTATTGTAATACTTTTTTGAATCCGTCAATGCGTAAGTCCTA
>NZ_PQLP01000135.1:0-1097 GCF_002918965.1 Acinetobacter sp. ACNIH3
GTAAGCATCCGCTGAACGCCATCGCCAAGTTTTAACGGGGTTCAGGTTTCCAGCGGTGAGGTAGTAATTCTTCTATTTGGGGCACTTTATGTGTTGGCAACCTTTTCAGCACATCACTTAAATAGGCATACGGATCCAAGCCATTCAGCTTTGCTGACTGGATTAAAGTCATGATATTGGCAGCTCGTTGACCACTGCGCAGCGAACCTGCAAATAGCCAGTTCTTACGCCCCAAGGCCCAGGGACGCATTTGGTTCTCTATCCAATTATTGTCAATGGGTAGATTGCCATCATCCAGATAGCGGCTTAAAGCAGTCCAACGTTTTAGGCTGTAATTGATCGCCCGGGCGGTTGGAGAACTCGATGGCACCGTCAGCTGATGTTGGTTGAGCCATTCATATAGTTGTTGCATGACCGGTTGACTATGCTGTTGTCGGTATTCGCAGCGGTCTTCCGCTGTACCATCCGTCTTTTTTCTTAATTCTGCTTCTATCGCATATAATTTCTGAATCAGCACTAATGCCTGTTCAGCGACCTGACTTTTCTTGGTCACATGTAGTTCATGGAATTTACGACGTGCATGTGCCATGCAGCCCACCTCAATGACCTGACCTGATCTAAAGCGTGCTTTATAACCACTGTAATCATCACAGACCAAATGACCCTGCCAGCCTTTCAGGAAGTCTTCAGCATGCTGGCCAGAACGGCTATCTTGAAAGTCATAGATCACTGCCTGAACTGGATTGTACTGTGTGCTGGCATAGGCCCAGACATAACCTTTTTTGGGCTTTTTCTCATTTTCACCCATCTGCATGACCGTCACCGGTGTTTCATCTGCATGGATCACCTGCTGTTGCAGTACCACCTGTTTTAAGGCATTGGCCAGAGGTTCCAGTTCCACCCCACAGCGGCCAATCCAGTCAGATAACGTTGATCTAGACAGATCAACACCTGCGCGTAGAAAGATTTGACGTTGACGGTACAAAGGCAAATGATCGGCATACTTTGACACCAGCACATGGCTAAGCAATTCAGGTGAAGCAATGCCTTTATCAATCACATAGGCTGGCATCGCTTGCTGAGTCAGAGTGTCTTTA
>NZ_PQLP01000136.1:0-1040 GCF_002918965.1 Acinetobacter sp. ACNIH3
GGGCTTTGTTGCATAAAGATTTTAAAGATAGAGCTTTCCTAAGTTGTTTAAATTTAAGTGACAACTTGGGTATGAGCTCGGCCTAATTCCATAAATTTATTTAATACTGCCACACGTGCATGAATCTCATTCACCTGGCTTTGAAAACTCCGTGCACTGAGTTTATCTCCCAATAATTTGATGCAATGCATCTTGGTTTCTACCAAGCTTCGGCGATGATACCCAGACCACTTTTTCCAAATTGCTCTTCCTAGGCATTTAACCGTTTTCAACAATTCATTTCTTTCTAAAGATCTCAGCTTTTTGTCTTTCCAGGGCTTCGCATTTTTTCTTGGCGGAATCACCGCATGTGCCTGTCGATCTGAAATGACTTTTCTGCAGTGTTTCGTGTCATAAGCACCATCTGTATAGACAGAATCAATCTGCTCATCAAGTGGAATTTGATCAAGTAAATCTTCGAGTACTTGTGAATCACTGACATTGTTTGTCGTGAGCTGAACGGCCCGTATTTGCAGCGTTTCAGCATCTATACCAATGTGAAGTTTACGCCATTGGCGACGATATTCAGGCTGATGTTTCTTACGTTTCCATTCACCTTCACCTAAAAACTTCAAGCCAGTAGAGTCGACGAGTAGGTGGAGACCATCACGACTTTTCTGATAGCTTATCGCAATATCAATATGCTTTTGTCTTCTACAAATAGTCGAATAATCTGGCGCTGTCCAATCTAATCTACAAAGTTTAATGAGGCTCTGAACAAAGCCAGTGACCATGCGTAAAGTGAGTCTAAATAGAGATTTGATCATCAAACAGCATTGAATCGCTATGTCGGAGTAGGTTTGACTTCGACCTTGTTTGCCTTGAGGTTCTGCATACCATTGTGTTTTTGGATCGAACCAAATGGCAATATTCCCACGATTAATGAGAGCTCGGTTATATGCGGGCCAATTGGTTGTGCGGTAGATTTTGTATGTAGGCTTCTTCATTTGGAAATTATATTGCCGAAGGAGTCCTTAAGAACAGCTTTGTGCAACAAAGCC
>NZ_PQLP01000137.1:0-1028 GCF_002918965.1 Acinetobacter sp. ACNIH3
AAGTATTTGGATTGTCACTGCTTGCTCCAAAGTTAACATATTGAGCAGTCCAAAATGACCGCTATATTAACCAAGGGGGTCAGTTTTTAAATGCCATTAGGGGGTCATTTTTACACTGCCGCTAACACCGAAATGGTCATCTGGTTAGGAATAGCCAGATTAGATTTGAAACTATCTGTTTTAAGTTGAAACCCTGTTCAAGGTGATACAGTCAGGAGCAGCATAGGATATGCGACAGTCTCCGTTAATAGCTGAGTGTGTATGCTTGATCGAAGCAAGTGAACAACTTGCGAAAAGTATGCTCATTTCCAATCACGATGGCTGCTGAGAGTACCATGAGGTACTAGGACTTCGAGCCTAACGGTGGAGAAGTTGGCACCATTTGGCGCAAGCTGAATGGGTCGCTGGATAGCTTAAACGTGTAACGGCATTAATCGATAGATGCTGATTGGAGTGTAAGAGTTTTACCCTTTATAAAGTTGTGTATACATCATATCCCGATAAAATTAAGGAACTACGGTTGGGGGAAACAGGAAGTATGTATGCAAGCGAGAGGATAAACGGTCTGCACATTAAGACACTTTGAAATAACTTGGGAAGCACTGGATGGAGGACTTGAATTGGTTAAAGGTCTGTTAATTTATACAGTGTGGGAGCGATGGCAAGTAGCGCATATAAAGCAGGTTATACCTGTGGAAGTTGTGATAGGGATCTTCATTTGAGGATTTCTATTAAGTGAGATAGCTAGCTTAAAGCGAATCCTAAAACAATCTGATTCATCAGATTGCTCACTGCGAAAGCTTGAGTCGGCACATATGAAAATATGTTCGGCAATATGTTAGAGGAAGGTTAAGGGAATGCTTGGTCGCATTCTTATGTTTGGGCTTGGTCGCGCAAACTAGAGTAAGCGTCCGCTGAATCCCATACCTATTTTTTAATTCGATTTAGGTTTCCAGCAGTGCGGCAGCAATTCTTCAATTTGGGTCACTTTGTGTGTCGGTAACCTTTTCAGCACATCACTTAAATAG
>NZ_PQLP01000138.1:0-1022 GCF_002918965.1 Acinetobacter sp. ACNIH3
ATTGCAACTGTATGTGCGAAGAAATTCGGTGGTGAAGCGAAAGACTACGCTGCAATTGACTCTGCACCAGAAGAAAAAGCACGTGGTATTACCATTAACACTTCTCACGTAGAATACGATTCTCCAACTCGTCACTACGCTCACGTAGACTGCCCGGGCCACGCCGATTATGTTAAAAACATGATTACTGGTGCTGCTCAGATGGACGGCGCGATCCTTGTATGTGCTGCGACTGATGGTCCAATGCCACAAACTCGTGAACACATCCTTCTTTCTCGTCAGGTAGGTGTACCTTACATCGTTGTATTCTTGAACAAATGCGACCTTGTAGACGACGAAGAGCTTCTTGAGCTAGTTGAAATGGAAGTTCGTGAACTTCTTTCTACTTATGACTTCCCAGGTGATGACACTCCAGTTATCCGTGGTTCAGCTCTTCTTGCGCTTAACGGTGACGCTGGTCAATATGGCGAAGCTGCAGTTGAAGCTCTTGTTGAAGCGCTTGACTCTTACATCCCAGAACCAGAACGTGCAATCGACCAAGCATTCTTGATGCCAATCGAAGACGTATTCTCAATCTCAGGTCGTGGTACAGTAGTAACTGGCCGTGTTGAGACTGGTATTGTTAAAGTTGGTGAATCAGTTGAAATCGTTGGTATCCGTGATACACAAACAACAACTGTAACTGGCGTTGAAATGTTCCGTAAACTTCTTGACGAAGGTCGTGCGGGCGAGAACTGTGGTGTTCTTCTTCGTGGTACTAAGCGTGAAGACGTACAACGTGGTCAAGTACTTGCTAAACCAGGTACAATCAAGCCGCACACTAAATTCGACGCAGAAGTATACGTACTTTCTAAAGAAGAAGGTGGTCGTCATACTCCATTCCTTAACGGTTACCGTCCACAGTTCTACTTCCGTACAACTGACGTAACTGGTGCGATCGCGCTTAAAGAAGGCGTTGAAATGGTTATGCCTGGTGACAACGTTGAGATGTCAGTAGAGCTGATCCACCCAATCGCAATGGA
>NZ_PQLP01000139.1:0-1021 GCF_002918965.1 Acinetobacter sp. ACNIH3
TTTTTCGCAAGAGATGCGATGGATGTCTGGTGATTTGTAGTCATAAATTTTAGTCCCCACTTGTTTTTAAGTGGGGACTAAATTAAGGCTTATAGGACGAATTCATAAGGTGTGTTCAGCGGACGCTTACAAAATACACAATATATCTGTACAAGAGTTTTTAAGTAAAATAGAGAGTCAGGGTATCAAATATATTGAAACTCCACACTATCCCCTATTAGACAAAGATAATTACGCTTTAGTAAATAGAAAAAAAAGATATCTTGAAGCTACATTACTATTAAAAAATAAGTTTTCAAATCATGCTGTCCAACTGGTTATCAAAGATATAGCCACCACTATTAATGATCCAAAACCACCTTGCTCAAGAACAGTCATACGTTGGATGAAAAAATTTAGTAAGGACGAAAGCTTTCTTAATGATTTCAAACCTAATTCGGGTAACTGCTCACTCAGATTTTCGCCTGAAGTAGAAAACTTGATCACTCATGGCATAAATGAATATTTTCTAAAGCCCAGAGAAAAGAGATCAGCTAAGGATGTCATAGCATATATTGAAAATGAAGCTCTTAATATGAGGCTTTATGACCACTTACCCACCCTCAGAACGCTACAACGCAGAATTCTAGCGTTAGATCCATATCAAGTATATCGACATAAAAAGGGGGTTAGGACTGCAAATCAGCATTTCCAAGCTGCTGGTAAAAAGCTTAACAGTCCCTTTCTCATGAACAAAGTTGAAATAGATTCACATCTTTTAGATGTCATTGTTCTAGACGATAACACTTTGGAGCCCATTGGTAGACCCATACTAACTTGTGCGATTGATGTATTTTCGTAAGCGTCCGCTGAACCCCACTTTTTCTAACTCATTAATACCGCGATAGTGTCCACTAAATTTAAGTGGACACCTATTTATGGATTTAAAGACAGTTATAGACAGTGCACCAACGCTAAAAAAGCCCCGTCGAACCTTCACAGCTGAATTTAAACATCAACTTATTCAGCAATGCCAGCAGCC
>NZ_PQLP01000014.1:0-71396 GCF_002918965.1 Acinetobacter sp. ACNIH3
ATTGCGTAGCAGGATCAAACCAAAGGGCAATATTTCCGCGACTCATGAGTGCTCGGTTATATGCGGGCCAATTGGTTGTGCGGTAGATTTTGTGTGTAGGCTTCTTCATTTGAAAATTATATCGCTAAAAAAGCCTTTACAGATAGGTTTGTGCAACAAAGCCCGTTCAAAATGTAAATAAATTTATCAATATTTAACTGATTAAATGTAAGCTACTATTCCGCATAGAATTATTTAACTCTATTAAGTTACAAAAATTTTTATTATTAAGTTTTATTGAATAATAAATTAATTAATCGACATACTTTTAAGCCATAAATTATAAAAAATGACTAGATTTCGACCTACTTAACATTTCTTATATATGCTCTACCCATTCCCATCTCATTGAAAATAAACACAACATTTCACTACATGATTACATCTTTTCTTTAGCAGCTCCATGTTTAGACTGATTGAGCGCAAAAAAATGAACTGAAATAAAGCGGAGAAAATAATGAATCATGATATCCCTACCGTTTCAAATTTTGATCTCACCAAATATTTAGGCACTTGGTATGAAATTGCCCGTCTCCCAATGAAACATCAACCTGAAGACAGCACTGATATTTCAGCTGTTTATAGCCTGAATGAAAGTGGTAGCGTACGTGTTCAGAATCGTTGTCTGGATGGTGATGGCAAGCTGGATGAATCCATTGGTGAGGCAACGATTGTAGATGCTGCCAATGCCAAACTTGAGGTCAGTTTCCTGCCAGAAGGTTTACGCTGGGTGCCATTTACCAAGGGAGATTACTGGGTATTGAAGCTGGATGCTAGTTATCAAACGGCTTTGGTCGGTGAGCCAAGCATGAAATATCTGTGGCTGTTGCATCGCACCCCAACCATTGATGAAGCGACTAAGCAGGAATATCTGGCTTATGCACAATCGCTCGGTTATGACTTGTCTAATCTGATTGACACAGTACATACTGGTAAGCCAACAGCTTAAAGCAGGCGATAAAAAGGCATCCATTATGGATGTCTTTTTTATTGTATTTTCTCTCTCCTCCAGTCACCTTCCCGGCGATGTGGAACTGCGAAAAAAAATGTTATGATGAGCGCAATTTTAAATTGCTTAGTTCAAATAAAAGCAATTTTTCAACGGATTTTAAGAGAGACTTATGCGCCAATACCTTGACCTTTTACAACATATCCTCGACAACGGCGGCGATAAAGGCGACCGTACCGGCACTGGTACACGTTCGGTATTTGGTCATCAGATGCGCTTTGATCTTTCCAAGGGTTTCCCTTTACTGACCACCAAAAAAGTCCACTTCCGCTCTATTGTGATTGAGCTATTGTGGTTCCTCAAAGGCGATACCAACGTTCAATATTTGAAAGATAATAAAGTTAGTATTTGGGATGAATGGTCAACTGCGGAACAGACTGCACGTTTTGGCCGCCCAGAAGGTGAGCTTGGTCCTGTATACGGTCATCAGTGGCGTAACTTTGGTGCCACAAAAAATGAAGATGGCAGCTATAAAAATGATGGTTTTGATCAAATCAAATGGTTGGTGAATGAGATCAAAACTAATCCAAACTCACGTCGCCTGATTGTGTCTGGCTGGAACCCGAACGAAGCAGGTCAAGTGGCACTGCCACCTTGTCATACCCTGTTCCAATTCTTTGTACATAATGGCAAATTATCTTGCCAGCTGTATCAGCGTAGCGCTGACGTGTTTTTAGGTGTCCCGTTCAATATTGCCAGCTACGCCCTGCTCACCCATATGATCGCACAAGTCTGTGAGCTTGAGGTCGGTGATTTTGTCTGGACGGGTGGTGATACGCACCTGTATGCCAACCACTTTGAACAGGCCAAACTTCAGTTGAGTCGTGAGCCTTTAGGTCTATGTCAGTTAAAACTGAATCCTGAAATTAAAGATCTGTTCGATTTCAAATTTGAAGATATTGAAATTGTCGGTTATGAATCCCATCCGGGAATTAAAGCGCCTGTCGCGGTTTAATTTTTCTCAAACCCAAGAAAATCGAAATCCCACTTTGCTTAAAGTGGGATTTTGCATTTTAATAGGAACAATTTTTATTTGTTTTTGAGTGTGGGTATGGCATTTCAGGATTTAGAAGTCGTTCATGTCGTTGCAATGGATCAGCAGCGCTGTATTGGTAAGGACAATGACCTGCCTTGGCATATCTCAGCAGATCTCAAACATTTTAAGGAAATCACCCAGGGCGGTGTAATTGTAATGGGACGTAAGACCCTTGAATCCATGGGACGTGCCTTGCCTAAACGTGTCAACTGGGTCATTACCCGTGATACAGCCTGGTCTTTTGAAGGTACTAAAGTCGCACACACAATTGAGGATGCCTTGAACCAAGCTGTTGCAGATGTAAAAGCGTCAGAAAAACCGGAGTCTATTTATATTATTGGGGGTGGTGAAATCTTCAAACAGACAATGAGTATTGCTGACCGTCTGGAACTGACCCATGTCGAACTGGATGTACAAGGTCATGCCTTCTACCCGGAAATTCCCGTTGAATTCAAAAAAGTTTTTTCCGAACAACATATCGACGACAAAACCGGGATTGCTTTTGAGTTTGCAACTTATAGAAAATGAAGAATAATTTTTAATTAAAGATTCAATTATGCATACACAGGGAAATCCTGCACCTCACTGGCTATTCTGGTTACTGAATGCAGTATTTACCCTGTTTGTCATCACATCAAGTCTATGGCTGTGCCTTGCGATTTGGGTACAGCAACCCTTAGGCATGATTGGCAGCTCTGTGCTGATTGGTCTTTGGATTGTTTTAGCCTGTGCAGTTCTCGGCATTTATTTTAGCCGTCATCTGATTTCACGTGGTGTAGATACCCTTCTTTATATTCTGGCTTTTCTGTTTAGCCTGTTCTGGTATTTCAGTCTGGACGCTCGTCAGGACCGGGAGTGGAATCCTGAAGTTGCCCGTATTCTCAGTTATGAACAACAAGGCGATCAAGTCACCTTACATAATGTGCGTAATTTTCTCTGGCTGCCAAATGGGAAATATATTGAGCGCTGGGAAAGTCGCAGCATCAATTTAAATCAGATCACCGGGGTCAATGTCATCACCTCTTACTGGATGGGACCGCATATTGCCCATACCTTGGTGAGTTTTGACTTTGCTGACCAGAAGCCACTGACCTTTTCGATAGAAATCCGTAAGGAAAAAAATGAAGATTTCTCTGCTATCGGCGGCTTCTTCCGCAAGTTTGAGCTGAGTCTGGTGGCAGCTGATGAACGGGATATTATCTACACCCGTAGCAACACCCGCGGTGAGCAGGTATATTTTTTTCCGGTTAATATGCCACAGGCACAAGCCAAGGCGCTTTTCAAAGAATATCTCCACAAGGTGGATGATCTGGCTCAACAGCCGAAGTGGTATAACACTCTAACCAGTAATTGCACTACCCTGGTGTTTGATATGGTTCAGGCTGTTTCCCAGAAACCATTACCAACAGATTATCGCCTGCTGGCGTCGGGTTATTTGCCGAATTATATGTATGACCTGCAAGCGCTAAATCAGGATTGGGACTTAAGCACCTGGTATGCTCGAGCGCATGTAAACCCACGTGTCAAAGAATTTGCTCAGGTCAGTAGTGAACAATATTCTGCCCTACTGCGGCAAGGATTACCTGCGCCAAAAGCAGAATAGAACCTATCATCCCGGGAGCCCGAAGATACAAATTGTATTGGTATCATTCTATTTTTTCTGTTTATATACAGTGATGTATCAAAGAAAAAGAGTAAGTCCAATGTTAAAAAAAGTGACCACAATTGCAATGTTCGTTTCAGCGCTGGCACTAACAGGCTGTCAAACCACACCAGACCAGACCTCTTCCCAAGCGGTTGAAAATCTACAGCAACTTCAGAACCGCACCTGGATTGTCACTCACATTGGCAGTACAGAAATCACCACTGCACCTACCACACGTAATATTCCAAGCCTGCAATTTGATGCTGCCACTCAGCGTGTTAGCGGTGCCGATGGCTGTAACCGTATTATGGGCAGCTATACTGCAGGCAAAGACACTTTGAATCTTAGCCAGATGGCGGGTACGAAAATGGCTTGTTTGAACAATGACAATCTGGATCAGAAATTTAATGAAGCCCTGGCTAAAGTGACCCACTATCAGGTTTTTGGTAAAACACTGAAGCTGCTCGATAGCTATGGCAACCCAGTCATCCAGCTGACAAGTCCGGTACAACCACGCTAAAGCTTAAATAAAAAGCCTGTTTTTACAGGCTTTTTTCTATTTGATATTTACAGCGTAGAATAGAGACAGAAACTCGGAATTAAGGACAAGATTATGCAACAGGCGCTATTTGGTGGTGGATGCTTTTGGTGTACCGAAGCGGTATTCCTGCAAATTCGTGGTATCAGCAAAGTTGTTAGTGGCTATGCCGGTGGACATACCACTCATCCAACCTATGAAGAGATCTGTAATGGTGATACCAACCATGCAGAAGTGATTCTGATTGATTTCGATGAAAGTCAGATCAGCTTTAAGCAATTGCTGGATGTATTCTTTGCCACTCATGATCCAACAACGCTCAATCGCCAAGGCAATGATGTCGGTACACAGTATCGTTCTGTTATTTACTATCTGAACGAAGAACAGCAACGGCAGTCACAAGAAACTATTGATGCACTGAAGGCTGAAGGGCTAAATGTAGTCACTGAACTCAGTCCTGCTCCGACCTTCTATCCAGCTGAAGATTATCATCAGAACTTTTTTGCTAAAAACCCAAGTCAGGGTTATTGCAACTTTGCCATTCCTCCAAAGCTCAACAAGCTACGTGCCAAGTTTGTAGAACTGTTGAAGTAAAGCAATATTATCATAAAAAAAGCGACCATCTCAGGTCGCTTTTTTTGATCTTGGAAAAATCAGTTATCGGTTGCAAAAGCAATATCGGTGAGTCCGGCTCCACTCGCGCGTGACATCACTTGAGCAACGGTGTCGTAACGTGATTCTTTATCCGCCTTTAATACAATCGTTGGCTGACGCTCTGCCTGACCTGCTTCATTGAAACGGGTTTCCAGCTGTTCCAAGCTAAGCACATCACCATTCCATGCCACCTCACCCTGAGAGTTAATGCTGATGGTAATGTTCTCTGGCGGAAGATCAATAATTTCCGCAGTTGTTTGTGGCAAGGTTAATGGAATTGATGGGTTTGCAACGGTCGCTGTCACCAGGAAGATGATCATCAATACCAACATAATGTCGATCAGGGGAATGAGGTTCATCTCATTCATGCCTACATCGTTGTCTTCACCCAGTTGAAAAGCCATTAAACTTGACCTCCCACTAAACTGTCTTGTGCAACTTTGCTTTCAGCTTTCTTTGCAGATTCCTGTTGCAGCATCGTATCAATCAATAAGCTATGAGCATGGTCTTGCAGTTCATGCGATAAACCACGGTTAAAACGTACCGCAATGTTATAAGCCAATACAGCTGGAATCGCCACTGCCAGACCCAGACCCGTCATGATCAGTGCTTCACCTACTGGTGTTGCCACCTGAGCCAGACCTGCCTGACCACTCTTACCCACTGCTACCAATGCATGGAAGATACCCCATACTGTACCGAATAAACCAATGAAAGGTGAAATCGATGCGATGGTACCCAGAACTGAAACACCTTTTTCCGCATTGGCTTTTTCAGCTGCAATCTGGCGTAGCAATGCTTGTTCAGCTACGGCTTTGCGTTGTTCAAAGCCCAAAGGCGCCATTTTTGATTTCAGTTTATCTAGGGCATCAGATAACTGTGCATAAGCCACTTGCTTGAGTTGGCGCGTACCGAGTAAACGCAGTACAAAGATCGTCCATGTCGCAATCGACATTGCCAGTAACACAAAATAAAGTGTTTTACTGACTGCATCAGCATGTTGCCAATAAACTGAAAAGTTCATATTCGAACTCCTAATGGGTTAGCCGTTATCTGGTAATCTGGAAGTCAAAGGGCTGCTCAACACGTGTTGGATAAGCAACGCCATTTTCAACATATTTGGTTAATTGTGCACGACGTACAGCAGACTCGACCTTACGGTTAATCGAAGGACTGCAGCTTGAATTACGTGCTGTCGCAGCCACTACCTTGCCTTGTTCATTTGCTGAGATATCCACCACCATGGAACAGGAACTTTTCAATTCACCTGCTGACATCGATACTTTTGGCGTACGCAACCAGGTCACACCACCACCCAAAGAAACACTCTTAGGAGAAGGAGGCGCAGGTGGTGCCGGTGGCGCAACAGGCGTAGGCGGTGCCACAGGTGCTGGTGGAGGTGTCGGAGCGACTTTGGTTTCTTTCACAACCGTTGGTACAACCGGACTTGGCGTTGGTTTTGCTTCAACTACTGGTGCCACAACCTTAGGTGTTTCAGCCTTCTTCACTTCCTGGATTTTTTCAACCTTCTTCGGCGGTGGTGGCAACGGTTTTTCAACAATCTTGACCTCTTTCGGCTTCGGCGGCTCTTTCTTCGGCTCAGGCTTTGGCTTCGGAGGTAATGGTTTTGGTGCTTCCTGTAGTTTTACAAAGCGAACCTTCATCGGCTCCTTGTCTACAGGCTTGAGGTCAGGTGCTTCCATCTGGCTGACAGCCCACAATAGGCCAACATGTCCCACCAGTACAGCTGCCATAACAGCTGCGACTTTCTTTTTCATCTGGTTGGGTGGAGTAGGCATCATAGGAGAAGCAACTTGGCTCATTAAATCTTTTACCTTGAAGAGATGATATGAAACAAATAATCAAGCTCATCGGTTAGCACAATTAAAGTACGCCAATAATAAATGAGAAGGGTTTTCATTTGCAATAACAATCCCCAACTTTCTTCATTTTTTTTCGACAAATGAGAGAAACAACTCAAATAAAAAAAGACATACTTAAAGTATGCCTTTTTGAATGATGATGCAAGACTTATTGGAATACCACTGTCTTGTTACCATCCACAATAATACGGTCTTCCAGATGCCATCTTACGGCACGCGCCAGTACATTACGCTCTACGTCCTGCCCCAGTTCACGCAGCTGCTCTACAGTAAAGTCATGGTTTACACGCTCTACGTCCTGCTCAATGATTGGACCTTGGTCCAGATCAGCCGTTACATAGTGGGCAGTCGCACCAATCAGTTTCACACCTTTTTCATAAGCCTGCTTGTACGGATTCGCACCCACAAACGCTGGCAGGAATGAATGGTGAATGTTGATCACTTTCATTTCCCATTTTTGTACAAATTCTTCATCCAGAATCTGCATATAGCGCGCCAGTACTAACAAATCATTGCCTTGCATCAGCTCATCAATTTTTGCATAAGCTTCACGTTTGTTGTCTTTAGTCACTGGCACTACTTCAAATGGAATACCAAAATTTTCAACCGATTCACGCAGCGTTTCATGATTCGATACTACTTTGGTGATTTCACATGGCAGACCGCCACGTGCATGACGCCATAACAGCTCAAGTAAAGCGTGATCAACTTTAGACACCAGAATGCCGACTTTTTTCACATCACTTACCAGCGCCAGACGCCAATGCATGTTATAGCGTTCCGCAACATTGACAGCAAAAGTCTGTAACAGGCTTTCTTTACGGCTTTGCAGGTTATCGAGTTCAAACTCAACACGCATGAAGTAACGTCCGCCCTGAGCTTCTGTCGCGTATTGATCAAGCGCAGTAATATTGGCGCCCTGATGATACAAGAAGCTTGAAACAGCCTGCACGATGCCCGGCTTGTCTTCACAAGTAATCAATAAACGTGCGGTGTTAGCAGTCGTCATATTCATGTTGGTAAACGTCACTAATCAGATAAATTAAAAAATAAGCCGAGTATTCTAGCGCGTTTCTTAATTATTCTGAATAGTTTGTTCAGTTTCCCGATCTTTAGCAGATGACAGACTGGCAAAAAGCTCGGAAGAACCAAAAGAGTTCAACAGGCTTTCATAGGTATGACGGCTTTCACCACGCAGATAGGCACCTTCCAGGAACACCATTTGACGCAATGCCTGCCATACCCATTTTTCTTCCAGATGGTTCGAGTCGGTAATATGACCAGACATATACAGGAAGTTGGTCCAGTTGGTCAGCACGATCCACAGGTTGATAATTAAGGCTTCAATTTCCGAATCAGTCATTTCCATCAGGCCGGCAGTAACGAAAGCCTTATAGATTTTTTGTCCCTGCTGCATGACTTCACCCGCAAAGCGCGGATACAGCTTACGGAAGTCTTCATTATTTTCCACCAGGTGATACACATCACGATGCAGGAAACGATAGGCCCATAACTGGCTGCTGAGTACTTGAAAATAATGAATCTTGTCATTAGCATCCAGCGGACGGTCATCCGGTAATGCCAGCATTTCCAGGGTTTCCTTCTGGTACTGCTCCATCAGTTCCTTGATGATTTCATTCTTGTTACGGAAATGATAGTACAGGCTACCCGGGCTCATACCGAGTTCAGCAGCAATATGATTCGTCGTAACAGAACGCTCACCACGCTCATTAAATAACTGCAAACTGAGCTGCAAAATACGTTCTTTCGTTTTCAACGTTTTGGTTTGGGACATCCTAAAATAACCATTCAGTTCATATACCCGCACGCACCAGCAGCGCACTGACGGTCGAGTACACAAAGTAACTTGACTAATTAGAGTATTTACTCTAAAAATAAATAATCGATTTTCTTAAAAGTGGTAGTGCTGCATGAACAGTCACACAAAAACGACATTAATGACACCACATTTTTTTGACAGCCAGTGCCTTAATGACATTCTGGCACAACAAAAACATGCCTACTTACGTTACCCGCTGCCGACTGCAAAGGAACGTATCGATCGTTTAGCTCGACTTAAGCGTATCTTAGTTAAGTATCAAGATCAATTTGCCGATGCAATTAATCAGGATTATGGCAACCGTTCGATTGGGGAAACCAAAATCGGGGAACTGTTGACCTGCCTAGAACACATCAAATATTACAGCAAGAATCTGACTGGCTGGATGAAACCATCCAAGCGTCACGTCAGTATTATTCACCAGCCAGCCAAAGCCTGGGTGCAGTACCAGCCATTGGGCGTGGTCGGCATTATTGCGCCTTGGAACTATCCTTTACTCCTCTCGATTGGACCACTGGTCTGTGCACTGGCTGCAGGCAACCATGCCATGATTAAAATTTCGAGTGCCTCTGCTCATTTTGGAGCGGTACTTGAAACAGCCTTGGCGGAAGCCTTTCCAAAAGAACTGGTCGCAGTCATTACTGGTGGCGGTGCAGTATCTGATGCCTTTTGCCGCTTGGCTTTCGATAAAATGATTTTCACGGGCTCAACCGCGGTGGGTAAAACCGTGATGGCAGCAGCTGCAGAAAATCTGGTGCCGGTGATTCTGGAACTGGGGGGCAAATCTCCAGTACTGGTTCATCCATCTATTGATATTGAAGATGTGGCAGAGCGTATTGCAGTAGGTAAACTCTGGAATGCTGGTCAAACCTGTGTGGCCCCTGACTACATGTTCCTGCCACGTGGTAAAACCGCTGAATTTATCGATCATTTCCGTAGCTATGTGGAAACCATGTATCCGGATATCACCCATAATCAGGACTACACTTCGATTGTGAATGACAAGCAGTACAATCGTCTGCAAGGCTATTTGGAAGATGCACGTGCACATGGCGCCCAGATTATTGAAATCAACCCGCGTAATGAAACACCGGCAGATCTGCGTAAAATAGCACCGACCATTCTGACCAATGTGACGCCAGATATGGATATCATGAAAAATGAAATCTTTGGTCCACTGCTGCCAATCATGGAATATGATCAAATTGACGATGTAATCGACTTTATTAATAGCCGTCCGCGTCCACTTGCATTATACTATTTCGACTTTGATCAGGCGCGTGCCGATTATGTCGCACAGCGTACCCATTCAGGGCACTTCGGCCAGAACACGGTACTCACTCATGTTGCACAGGATGACCTGCCATTTGGCGGCGTTGGCGCTTCGGGGATGGGTAAATACCATGGGCCAGAAGGCTTCTTCAGTTTGTCGCATGAACGGTCTGTAATGTCCAATCCTAAGCTGTATAGCTTGAAATACATTCTCCCGCCGTTTAATAAGCCGATTCATAAACTGATTTCGAAGACTCTTCTTCGATAAATGATCAAGGCATGAGCTGTTGCACCAACTCATGCCCGGTTTTAGACAAAATCGCTTGTCTTTTAAGCGCATTTTTGGTATAAAACGCCCCTTGAATGAATTCAATCCGTTTATTTTTGACTGGCCATACAGATTTGCTGTTGGCTAAATCAATGGAGTTACACCATGTCTAAGGTTTGCCAAGTTACCGGCAAGCGTCCAGTCGTTGGTAACAACGTCTCACACGCCAACAACAAAACTAAGCGCCGGTTCGAGCCGAACCTGCACCAACACCGCTTCTGGTTAGAAAGCGAAAAACGTTTCGTACGTCTTCGTCTTACTACTAAAGGTATGCGTATTATCGATAAATTGGGCATTGAAAAGGTTGTTGCTGACCTTCGTGCTCAAGGTCAAAAGATCTAAGTAAGGAGTCAGGACAATGCGTGATAAGATTCGCTTAGTTTCTTCAGCTGGTACAGGTTATTTCTATACCACTACTAAGAACAAACGTACTATGCCGGAAAAAATGGAAATCAAAAAATTTGATCCAAAAATCCGTCAACACGTGATCTTCAAAGAAGCTAAAATTAAATAATTTTAGTTTTTTGAAAAAAAGCGACCTTTTAGGGTCGTTTTTTTTTGCATTTTTTTTATTCAGCTTGATAAACTTTCTTTTTGTTTTGGCACTTTTTGTGCTTATTTCCCATAAAAAACTGAAATTTTAAAATTCATCTTGAAGGAGTGTTTAGTGCCACATGACGTAGATCTCATCATATTACTGGCTGTAGGCTTTGGACTGGCGCTGGCATTCGGCTATATCGCTGCGCGCTTACGTCTACCTCCCTTGATCGGATATCTGATTGCCGGGATCCTGATTAGCCCCAATACCCCTGGGGTAGTTGGTGACATCCAGCTGGCCAATCAGCTTGCCGAATTAGGCGTCATGTTCCTGATGTTTGGTGTCGGGATGCACTTTTCCTTAAATGACCTGATGCAGGTAAGGCGTATTGCCCTACCTGGTGCGATCCTGCAAATTGCAGTGGCTACCCTGCTTGGCGTTGGTGTCTCTATGCTCTGGGGCTGGAGTTTTGGTTCTGCGCTTGTTTTTGGTTTAAGTCTCTCCTGTGCCAGTACTGTCGTGCTCCTAAAAGCACTTGGAGACCGTGGTCTGCTTGAATCCATTAACGGTAAGATTGCTGTAGGCTGGCTGTTGGTTGAAGATCTGGTCATGGTATTGGCACTGGTGTTACTTCCTGCAACCGCAGTTTTACTCGGTGGTCAGGCACTGGAAGGTAGCAGTGATGGGAATATCTGGCTCACCTTGGGCATTACCCTACTCAAGGTCGCAGGCTTTATTGCCTTTATGCTGATTGTTGGTAAACGTCTAATACCAATGATCATGCAGGTTGTCGCGCGTCTAGGCTCACGTGAACTGTTTACGCTAACTGTTGTGGCCGCTGCTGTATCGATTGCCTTTGGTGCCTACAAAGTCTTTGGTGTCTCTATGGCACTAGGTGCATTCTTTGCGGGTATGGTCGTGAAAGAATCTGACTTCAGCCATCGTGCAGAAGAAGAAACCCTTCCGCTACGTGAAATTTTCTCGATTCTATTCTTCGTTTCTGTCGGTATGCTGTTTGATCCTCGGATTATGATTGAGCAACCCCTGCATGTGCTGGCGGTTGTTGCCATTATTATGATTGGTAAAACCATTGCTGCGATGGCACTGGTACTGTTCTTCCGTTATCCAATCAACACAGCGCTGACAGTGGGTGCGTCACTGGCACAAATTGGTGAATTCTCGTTCATTCTTGCCGCACTTGGAGTATCGCTAAATCTACTGTCACTGGAAGGACAAAACCTGATTTTGGCGGGTGCCTTGATTTCAATTACCCTGAACTCTTTTATTTTCGCTGCCATTGAACCAGTACAGAAATGGATTCGCGAACGTTCCAACCTGGCGCGTTTACTGGAGCGCAGTGGCGATCCACTGGCCATGCTGCCTGATGAAGTATCCCAGGACTACCTGCGCGATCAGGTAGTGATTGTCGGCCATGGTGAAGTGGGACGTCGCATCACGACTTCCTTGATGGAACAAAATATTAAAGTTGTGATTGCTGAAGAAAACCGGGAGATTGTTGAAAAATTGCGTGCCAAAGGCATTGCAGCGGTATCGGGTGTGGCGACTGAACCAGGCGTCTTGATTCAGGCGCATATTCAGCATGCACGTCTATTGGTCATTTCCCCTATGGATATTTTGGATATTCATAAAATCGTGGATATTGCCAAAACTTTAAATCCTGAAATTCAGGTACTGGTCTGTGCCGAAAGTAAGGAAGAAGCTGAAGTCATCCGCCGCGATAATGTGGGTGCGGTCTACTATGCTAAAGAAGAAATGGCGAAGAACATGAGTCGTCATATCCTGCATCAGATTCAGATGGCTCATCAACATGGTTCGGCACATTAAATTTTAATTTTTTAAATTGGGCAGATCATGAGTATCTGCCTTTTTTATGACAAAAAAATTGATCGACTTTATAATAAACTCCTAATTTAAATAACTTATAGACTTTTATATTTGATTTTAAAGTCTTTTAAACAGGATTCTTGTGGGGGAATAGTATGCGTTATAAAGGTAAATTAACCACATGGAAAGATGACCAAGGCTTTGGATTCGCGACTACCCATGAAACTTCAGAACGTGTTTTTGTTCATATTAAAAATTTTAGTTATAAGACCAGACGCCCTGTAGATGGTGATGAACTGATTTATAATGTTGTACAAGGGACTAAGAAAAACTTACAAGCAACCAATATTCAGTTTTTACATGATTATGAACGTCAACGATTAAGAGACCAACGCCATCAACAACAAGAAGGTGGCAAAAGCTTATTGTCTAAAATTGCAGCTTACCCATTTATTCTTACCTTATTAGTTCTATTTTTGACAGGACAAATCTCGGTTTGGGTCTTAGTTTATTATGCAGTGATTAACCTCATCACGTTCTTCGCTTATTGGCAAGATAAACAATCAGCCCAAAACAATAAACGTCGTACACCAGAGCAAACTCTGCATAATCTGAGTTTATTTGGTGGTTGGATAGGTGCTTTAGTTGCTCAGCTCAGTTTAAGACATAAATCACAAAAACAAGAGTTCCGAAAAAAGTTTTGGTTAACCACAGTGATCCATATTATTTTTTTTGGTATATATTTAATAATGAAATAAATCCAATAAAAAAGCGCACGTTAAAGTGCGCTTTTTTATTTAGAATGGGAGAGCAGTCAACTTAAATATTTTGGTTTTTCATCCATAATTTCAGCCTGCATCTCATTTGCCTGCTTTTCGAGCAGGCCAAATAAAGCCGCCTGAATCATATGCTGAGCAACCACCGGGGTCTGATCACCGAGAAGTGCTTTTACTTCATCATTAAACTGAATAATGACCAATGGCTGTTTTTCTGAGCCTGCATTGCGTAATGCTAACTCACCACTTTCCAGTTGAACGAGTTCTAAAATCGCTTCTTGACTACCAAATAGTTCTTTCAATTGTTCTATAGACATATGTCCTCCATGTTCAACATGGTGGCAAAGCGCAGAATCACTTTGCATCGCTGTTTATTGGATATATGGTTAATAATTTCAATTTCAAGGGCCATTGGTCGGATTAAAATTCCACCATCTCATTGCGAAAACCATCAATCAATTGTGTCAGGTCTCGATGCCATTCACGCAGGATTGCTGTATCTGGTAACCAGGCTTGAGGTGTTTGAGTGACTTTAATAATCAGTTTAGAAGATGTTTCATCTTCAGGCTCCGGCACACTCGGCTCGGGTGTGTACTGACACAAACGATAAGCACGCTTCAGCTCAGCGATAAAGCCGTCTTTAGAAAGTTGCTGCATTACGGTGACTTCTGGAGAGATCTGCCCTTTCGCAGCCATCTGCTCTTCAATCGATTTCAAGGTCGGACTCAGATCATTTAAACGGTAGTAACGCACCAGTTCCTGCAAAAAAGCCAGGACTGCACCATGCAAATGAAAAACTGCTGATTCACGATGTGCCTGAGCCTGCTGGACATGATCGGTTTGCTCTGCCTGCTGACAGGCAAGGCGGGCGAAATAAAGTTTCTGATTGGTACGGTCCGCATGATAGCGAGCAACACGAGTCATGGATTTTTCCTAAGTGTTAAAACAAATTTTGGCTTTTATAACTTAAAACCAGATCATTATTTTTACAATGGAATTTATTTTATTTATTGATTTTTTCAGGAAATATGAACAACCGGGCTGAATTACTAATGCAATTTATTTTAATTTTTGAAGAGTCATTAAATCTCTTTCATAAATCAAAAAATGATCATTCTATTCATACTTAAATAGATATTTAAAGTCCCTTATCTCTCTGGAATGAGATGCACTGCTTCGCTTTATAATGATTAAAAAAATGATTTATGACAGAACTCTATTTTATTGAATAGACAATAAAATTTGGATTGAGTTATTCAATCAGAAGCTCTAACTATTTGGTCATTCAGAAAAGTTATTTCCATAAAAAAGGAGCATTATCTGCTCCTTTTTCTATTTACGCCTGTGGCTTTTCTTCAGCCTGTTTCACACGAATGCCTGTACCATGTAAGCGCAAGGTATTCAGACCTTTGATCGCTTTAACTGCTTCACGGCCATGCGGCATTTCTACAAAGGCAAAGCCTTTAGACTTACCAGTTTCAGCATCCAGCACCAGTGCACAAGTATCTACTGTGCCATATTGCTTGAACAATTCCAGTAACTCAGCCTCTGTCACAGTACGTTCCAAGTTACGAACTAAAATTTTCATTTGATAACCTTAAGAAGATAGGCAAAAAACATCAAAAAGCACTCGCCTACTCTACTTTTTGCATACAACAACATCTGTCTAGTTTAATCGAGATCAATGCCAAAATCTAAATTAATCGACTGGCGCTCGATTAAGGCACTTTTCACGGTTTGTTGACGGGTCTTGTAATGGGTTTCCGTAGTACACAGATGGCGAGTTAGGTCATTCATAAAATAACTTTCAACTTTACGGCCCTGCTCATCCACTGTTTCGCGTGCCCAGTGATTCAGATTCTGTTTTGTCAAAATCAACTCATTCTGCGCACGGGTCAACGCTACATACAGCACGCGACGTTCTTCTTCAACATCATCAAAATCACCTTGCGCGCGCGCATGAGGGTACTGTCCCGGTGTCACATTCGCCACATAACAGACCTTCTGCTCTGTACCCTTGGCAGAATGGATGGTGATTAAAGTCACCACATCAGGATCTGACTGGCGTTCAATTTCAGAAATCGATACTGGATCGAGCACATATTCTTCCAGAAACTCGCTCAGCTGGGCATGTTTGGAAGCCAGCTGCTTGACCAGTTCAAAATCACCCTGACGGCGATTCCAGTCTTTTTTGTAGTTTTCAGCGAGCTGGTTTTCGATGGCTTGAATGGCCAGACTGACACAGGCTTCAACTTCTGTTTTTAACACAGCCATCTGCTTCATGATCAGAATGGATTCCAGCGGAATCTTGCCAAATTTTTCCAGCTTGTCTGCAATGATGTCCATCTCAGGCTCTGCCAAGAGTTGCTGTGACAGTTTGCTGGCACCGACATCACCTACGCCATTCCACAGCGTCAGGAAACGCATCCAGGCAATATCATCCAGCGGATTGGCAACCACACGCAGTAAACTCAACAAGTCTTTAACATGTGCGGTTTCTAACAGCTTCATCCCACCGATAAAGCGATACGGTACATTGGCAGCAATACAGGCCGCTTCAATATGGCGTGCCGCAAAACTGGAACGTACCAGCACCATATGATCAGACCATTTACTGCCTTGTAAGTAATGACGCTCTTTGATATCGATGGCGATCCATCTGGCTTCATCAAACTCGTTCGGGAAGATATGCATTTTTGGCTTAATGCCTTCACCCCGATGTGCATCCAGCCGCTTGTCATATTTAATTTCGGATTGATCCAGCAGCCAGTTGGACAGGTCTAGAATTTCCTGAGTCGAGCGGTAATTTTTTTCCAGTTTAAAAATCTGTGCATCAGGCACACGCTGTTTGAAATGGTGAATATTTTCAAAGTCCGCACCACGGAAGCCATAAATTGACTGTGCATCATCTCCAACACAGAACAGACTGATATGATCTTTGAGTGGTTCTAGCAAAGCCCATTGCAATGGATTGGTGTCCTGCATCTCATCGACCAGCATATGACGGCAAATTGAAGCGACATAATCCACCAGTCCTTCTGATTGTACCAATGCACTCGCGACCACCGCCAGAATATCGTCATAGTCCAGGAAACTACGTGCCTTTTTACGTGTTTCGTATTCTTTCATGATGTCAGCAATCTGGTCTTTCAGCGCCAGATATTCCGGCATTTGTTTTTCCAGTGCCAGACTCAGTTTCTGCCGAGTATTTCGTGCAAAGGAATACAGGTCACACAACTCTTGTGGCTTGGGTAGGTAATTCGGGTTTTTCTTGTCATCACGTCCGCGAATCAGGCGGAACATCATCAACTGATCATCACGATCAATAATCGAAAACTGCTCCAGTCCAAATGCTTTGGGAATACGGCGAAGCAGATACATACAGAAGGTATGGAAAGTCGATGCCCGCAGACCTTTGGCCTCATCCCCCAAAGCCAATTCCACACGCGCGACAATTTCACTGGCTGCACGACGGGTAAAAGTCAAAATCTGAATCTGATTGGCGGGTACGCCCTGATCGATCAGATAAGCTGCACGTGCGACGATGGTTTTAGTTTTGCCACAGCCCGCCCCAGCCAAGACCAAACTGTGCTTTGCTTCAGTCGTCGCAGCTTGTTTTTGTTGGGGGTTCAGTTCATCTATTAGGGTGGCTAAACTCATGATCACTCATCATTCTGTGGATGCGTGTAGTTTAACAGATCACTCTTATAATTATGGCTTTTCATCCGCGCTAAAACAGCACCCAATTTTATCTCTAGATTTGCTATAGGGTCGACGGCATGGATGCCGTCTGCTGGATTGGGGTATAGGGATATCCCCTCAATCCAGTAAAGGATTTTTGTTACCTTGCGAAGCAGTGCCTCTCATCCAGGAAAAGTAAGATCTGCTTACGCATTATTATCTACCATTATGTAAAGCTTTTGCAGCAATGACTATCTTGCAAGAGAAAACTAAGTCCTCGGTTCCAAAATATTTTTAATAGTTTTGGACACTGCTTTTTCCAGATTCACTTCCCCATTTTTTAATGCTTCTTCCAAGCTACAATCTGGTGGATTAATTCCCACAATCTGACTAAAGCCGGCATCAAATAAAGACTCAATTCCTTCACCCACCAGACCAGCAAAAGCTAACACCGGTTTATTGAACTGCTGTGCGACCTGAGCAACGCCAAACGGTGTTTTGCCTAAGGCCGTTTGGCTGTCAATCTTGCCTTCACCAGTCAGTACATAATCCGCTTGAGCAATTTTTTCGGCTAATCGGCTTTGCTCAATAATCAATTCCACACCGGATTGCAACTTGGCATCCGCAAATGCCATAAGGCCAAAACCCAAACCACCCGCTGCACCCAAGCCTGCTACATTCTTTATAGAAATACCTAAACTTGCTTCGACCAGATTAGCATAATGGTTGAGATTACGATCCAGTTGCTGCACCATTTCCGGAGTTGCTCCCTTCTGCGGCCCAAAGATTGCCGAAGCGCCATTCGGTCCACACAGTGGATTATTGACATCAGAAGCGATTAGAATTTCGGTGTTTTTCAAACGAGCATCTAACTGGGAAATATCTATTTGATTAATCTGATCTAGATTACCGCCGCAGACCTGAATCGCTTCACCTGTACTATTGAAAAACTGGACACCCAATGCCTGTGCCATCCCGGCACCGCCGTCATTGGTGACACTACCACCAAGTCCAATAATGATTTTTTCAATACCGCGATCTAATGCTTGTTTGATCATCTCTCCTGTACCATAGGTTGAGGTCAGCATGGGGTTACGTTGTTCTGCTGCGAGCAAATGTATGCCATTGGCTTTGGCCATTTCAAGGACGGCAGTTCGACCATAATCGACTATGGCAAAATAAGTAGACACTTGCTGAGTCACTAAAGGCCCAGTCACAGTGCAGCTAATACATTGACCATCCAAGGAGCGCAGCAAGGCATCTACTGTTCCCTCACCACCATCTGCCATAGGCACAGCGATACAGCATGCATCAGGAAAGACCTGCAAAACACCGCGTTGCATAGCTTGGCACGCTTGCTCGGCTGACATACTTTCCTTAAAGGAATCGGGTGCCAGGACAAAAGTATGCATATTCTTCTCAATTATTAATATTTTATGGTTAGCAGTTTCAGTCTATCTATAAGCTCATAAGCCAGTATCAAATTTATTTACAAGCACGACTAAAGTTCTGGGTAAATTCAGCATTATCCACATCAGTGTTTCCAACCCAATTCAATCGCAGTGATCTCATTAATTAGAGTCTGACTTAAAGATTCTGGCATTTTGCTGGTTGTTTGAGAAATGGGAATATTCCCTGCCATCAGTTCTGCTTTGGCTTGCGGAAACAAAGGTTGCTGATTAGGAAATGCATATCCCACAGGATACATCGGCTGACCGGTCGCCAGATCATATTTATCGCTGGCTCCAAAGGCATGTAATAGCTCATGTACAAGGACAATCTTGTTTTGTTCAGTCTGTTTCCTGGAAGCGAACAGGTTCACTGATCCAATCCGGCCTTTTTGCAAAGCCGTTGAATGCTTTAACACTTTATGCTGTGCCGGATCATAGTAGTTTAAATATAAGATCACATTGGCCGAAGGATCTGAAATTTGCTCCTGTTGCCAGGCATAGAAACGGAATTTCAGGCTCCAGACAATGGTATCTATAACTGAGGCCTGCTCAGGAACTTTAGGCGGTAATTCTTTCAGTTCACGTCCAAGATTAAAATAGAAGTAGGTTGGTTGACCGCGATACTGCTGCGCAGCCTTTTCCAGATATTCTTGTGCTCCATTTAAATCCTGAGCCGAGAGTTGCTGAATATATTGTTGGGTAGCTGCTGAACCATCAGCATTAATTGGATGCAACAAGACAAAAATAGGCTTGGACCAGTCCTGGTTTTGGTCACGATAAGCATTGACTGCGACCACAAATAAAATCAGTAGCAGAATCAGGATTCGGATTTTTTTCCACATGCTTTAAGCACTCTGTTTTTTTATTTTTCTAAGAAACATCTGGCTCATTTCAATCTTAGTTTCAAAAAGATTTAAAGTCTTGATTAATCCAGAAAGTTTGGCACGACCATAATTACGGGAGTCAAAATCAGGTTTTACCGCACTTATGTATTGCCCAACCATACTTAAATTGGCCCAACCATTTTCATCCGCATTATCTTTTACAGCTTTATAAATTAAATTAAGCGTGGCTCGGTCCATCCCTTCAGGTAACTGAATTTCCTTTTGGGCAGATATGATTTTTTGTCCACTTGTCTTGCTAATATCCGAAACTTTTTTATCGATTAAGTCTGTTTCTTCACTATCCTCATTATTTTTAATTTCACTATCTACAAGTAAGTTTTCAATATAAATAAACTTGTCACAAGCTTTCTTAAATGCTTCAGGAGTAGCTTTTTTGCCAAAACCATAGACGGTGAGACCATTTTCACGAATACGTGAAGCTAAGGGCGTGAAATCACTATCGCTGGATACAATACAGAACCCATCTAATGCTCCTGCATAAAGTAAGTCCATAGCATCAATAATCAGGATCATGTCTGTTGCGTCTTTACCTTTGGTATAGGCAAATTGCTGTACAGGTGTAATTGCATGTGGAAGTAAAACATCGCGCCAATTTTTTAAGGTTTCACTGCTCCAATCTCCATAAACACGTTTAACACTGGCAATACCGTATTTAGCAACTTCTTCTAAAACTGATGCAATTGCATTAATCGATGAATTATCCGCATCAATGAGCACTGCGAATTTTTTTGTTTGAATATCCACACCTTCCCCAAATTTTATTATTAATCAAATTTCTAAAATTTATTCTGCCATAAAAAATGCCGACTGATGTCGGCATTTTTTACTTTTAGCTTTTAGGCTTCAACCCATTTTCCATCCTGGTAAACCAAAGACCATTTGGTTTGCTTACCTTCAGGTGTCTCTGAACCAATATATTGCGACTGGTTCTTACGGCTGAATTTCACTAGAGTTGGATTACCTTCAGGATCTACATCTGGTGCCTGCAAGATAAACTGATACTTTGGATCCAGCTGCTCTGCAACGGTACGTAGTTCCGCCACCTTCGGTGCACGGGTTTCACGTACTTTAGGGAATTTGCTCGCTGCCAGGAACAGACCTGCGGCACCATCACGCAAGACAAAGAAATCATCATGCTTGGTTGAGCGCAAGTGTTCCATCTTGATTGGATCAACACGCGGTGGCGCAGGCTGACCATTTTTCAAAACCTTACGGGTATTTTCACAGCTGGTGCAGGCAAAATAAGGACCAAAACGGCCAGTCTTTAATTGCATTTCTCCATCACATTTGTCACATGGAATGGTTGGACCATCATAGCCCTTGATCTTGAACTCACCTTCTTCCAGTTCAAAACCGGCACAGTCCGGGTTGTTACCGCAGATATGCAGTTTACGACCGCCATCAATGACGTAGCTGTCCATGGCAGTCGAGCAGATCGGACAACGTTTTTTCGACATCAGGTCAGCAGTTTCAGCGGCATCATCGTCAGACAGTGCAGCCAAAGACTCAACCGGGGTCAGGTTCAGTGTGCCTTTACAACGCTCTTTAGGCGGCAGATTATAACCTGAACACCCCAAGAATACACCTGTCGTTCCGGTACGGATCTGCATTGGACGTTCACATTCTTTACAGTGTACGGCATTGACTTCTACCGGCTGATTACGGCGCATACCGCTTTCACCCTGTGCATTGGTCAAACGCTTCTTAAAGTCACCGTAGAAGCTGTCTAAAAGATCTTTCCAGTTCCGTTCACCATCTGCCACCTTATCCAGCTGACCTTCAAGATCTGCTGTAAAAGCATAGTTCATCAGGTTGTTGAAACTTTCATCCAGACGATCAGTAACGATCTCACCCATTTTTTCAGCAAACAGGCGACGGTTATCCAGTTTCACATAACCACGGTCTTGAATGGTCGAGATAATCGCGGCATAGGTCGAAGGACGGCCGATACCACGTTTTTCAAGCTCTTTTACCAAGGATGCTTCAGTGAAGCGTGCAGGTGGTTTAGTGAAATGTTGAGAAGGATCAAGTTTCTCTAGCTTCAGGACTTCACCCACTTTGACAGCTGGCAATAAAATATCGTCATCTGCCTTGTTGGCACCACGAACTTTGGTGAAACCATCAAATACCAGCGTACGGCCTTTAGCTTTCAGCTCCACACCATTGGCATCGACTAAAATGGTAGAAGATAAATATTCAGCAGGTGTCATCTGACAGGCAACAAACTGACGCCAGATCAGGTCATACAAACGCTGTGCATCTCGTTCCACACCGACTAGGCTATCACCTTTTAAGCCAACAGTTGAAGGACGAATTGCTTCGTGGGCTTCCTGCGCACCGGCTTTATTACCATAACGGTTTGGCTTGGCTGGTAAATATTTTTCACCAAATTCAGATTCGATGTGACCACGTACCATATTGACTGCATCATCGCTCAAGAACGTAGAGTCAGTACGCATATAGGTAATAAAGCCCGCTTCATACAGACGCTGGGCCAGCATCATGGTTTTCTTCACCGAGAAGCCTAAACGTGTACTGGCTGCCTGCTGTAGCGTTGAAGTGATATACGGCGCGCTTGGATTGACCTTGGTTGGTTTATCCTCACGGCTCATTACCTTGTATTCGGCATCTTTGATCAGGTTCAACAAAGCATCAGTTTCAGCTTTATTGTGCAGCTTTAAGGTCTTACCATTTTGCTTCACTGCTTCCAGGCGAATGTCATCTTTTTTCGCTTTGGTATCAGCAAATACTTGCCAGTATTCTTCAGGAATAAAGGCACGGATTTCACGTTCACGCTCAACCACCAGTTTTACTGCAACGGATTGCACACGACCTGCCGACAAACCACGGGCAATTTTTTCCCACAGTAGTGGCGAGATCATAAAGCCTACAACACGGTCCAAGAAACGGCGTGCCTGTTGAGCATTGACTTTGTTGGTATCCAGACGGGTTGGATGCTTGAATGCTTCCTGAATGGCATTTTTGGTAATTTCGTTGAAGACCACACGCTGGTAACGTGAATCATCACCGCCGATCACTTCTTTTAAATGCCAGGCAATCGCTTCCCCTTCACGGTCCAAATCCGTTGCCAGATAGACTTCATCGACTTGCGAGGCCAGTTTTTTCAGTTCAGCAACCACATGTTCTTTGCCAGGCAGGACTTCGTATTTGGCTTTCCAATCGTGTTCCGGGTCTACGCCCATACGGTTAATCAACGCCTGCTGTGATTTTTCCGCCTTTTCTGCTTCAGTCAGCTTGGTTCGCGTTGCTGGTTTTTTCTCTGTACTTTTGGCAGAGCCGCCTGTCGGCAAATCACGCACGTGACCGACAGATGATTTCACAATGTAGTTCGAACCGAGGTATTTGTTGATTGTTTTCGCTTTTGCAGGCGACTCCACAATCACTAAGGCACGCTTATTTCCAGCGTCGGAAGACTTCGCTGTGCTGCTTTTTGATGTGGACCGAGGAGCGTTCGCCATAATTAACCGTTAATCCTGTATATTCTAAAAAATTAAAGTTCAGCCAAGGAATGTAATAGTGCCTTGATGTCATCGAGCTGGGCCGCTTTTAGATCAGCTTCTTCATCCCAATACAGTCCAACACAGTTTGCCTGCATATCAATAGCATAAATGCCTTTTAATGCAATGGGAAAATCTTTAAATTTGTCATCGCCTTGTACCAGCTCAAGCTTTTGATCGACCACACGGGCACGCATCAGTGGCAAACGTGCGTCTGGTATCAGCACACTATAATAAGCCACCATACTGGCACGCTTTTCAGTGGCCATCGGCACTTTGGTCCAGTCAGGAGCCACAACCAGACGTGGGTGTAATCCCATCTTGCGGGCTTTCTCACGCATCATGCCCAAAGCTCTTTCTCGTGGGCTGACACGCAGACCAAAAATAGATCCCAGTACAAATACAATGATGACGACAGCAACCCAGATTCCTGTATTTTCCATAGCTCAACCTTTATGTTCTATTATTAGAGTTGCATAAGCTCAATATAAAACGCAAGTTTGCGCGACAAAATTAATTCAGGAACATCTCATGGCTGTAGAGAACTTCATGACCATTCCAGTAAATATAGCCTTTCTCCAGCAGTTCCTTCAGCAATAAACGCACATCGGATTTTGGAAATAACTGTTCCAGTAAATCTCGCAATTCATAAATATCTTTAGGCTTGTCACCTTGCAGTTCACGCAGCTTGCGTGCCACTTCCATCTGTACCGGATCAATGCGGTCAAAGTTTTTGAACAATCCCTGTTGTGCAGACTGAATGGCAGATTGTTCTTCAATGACTTTTTCTGGCTCTTCCGGGGTCAATTCAGCAATGGCCTGACTCAGATCAAGCGATGTAGTTGGTGCAGCAGACAGATCCAGTTGTGACCATTGCTTTAATACCTTTTTACGGAAGGCAATCTGATCTTCATAGCGTTTTACAATCTTGAGGTTAATCAGCATTCCGACTACATGCTGCGCTTTACCTGGCAGTACTTGCAAAATATTTGCCACAGAATTTTTCAGGCTTTCCAATGTGGTTGGCTTGCCTGGCATTTTCGCCAGTGCATCACAATATTTTTTCACCAGTTGTAAAGCGGGTTTCTGCTGAATGGTGTCGAGACTTGGGATCTTGAATTTAGGAGAGATTTTTTTATCCTGTTCCGGTTCTGCCTGTACCTGAATCAGGCTACAGCTAATGTCAGATGCAATCAGCATTTGCATCAGCATTTCACTGCTGTCCATGGCTGAAATCAGTTCTACATGGGTATCCGGTTCCAGCAGCGCCATCAGCTGCCCGACAATGACGGCATATTCATATTCACGGTGTTCAGCTTCAGGAATGTCCAGAATGACCACTTGCCCACTGGCGATCCATCCCGCTAGTTCGGTCAGATCTTCTAGTTCAAATTCAAACTTGCCGGCACAGCTAAACAGGTACAAGATTGGATAATGCTTGGTGATTTCACGTAATAGAGTGGCGGTCGGGAAATTATTTTCAAGATCGAGTAAAACAACTTTCTGTGACATGGAACACCAATCTGAACAAAACCTGGAAGCGCTATTAGAGGGGCAAGCGTGAAAAAGGTCAAATTATTTTCAGCATGGCTAGTTTTACTGACTAGGATTACCCTGCTGAAACAAAGCATAAACCCATTAAAGCGAAAACCCTCACAATCGAGGGTTTTCTACATGACCAATTACATAATTAATAATGCGGTGGTCGATCAATAATCGGGTCGAATTCTGCAATGCCTTCGGACAAATCTGCCGACTCAACACGTTGATATAACAGCGTCATTTGCTTCTGAAGATTGATGATTTCCAGATTCTGCCTGGTCACCTGCTGATTCAACTGTTCAACTAAATCGTCCAAAAATGCAATTCGGACTTGCAAATCTTCAATGGGTGCGGAAAATGACGCCTGTTCATTTAGATTTTGTTGTTTAGTCATTTTAAGTCCTCATCATAGGATTTCAGGAAACCATTATGGCATATATTACCCTAAGGGACGTCCAACTCGCGTTTGGCGGACCTGCACTGCTCGACGGCGCTAACTTTAATTTAGAACGCGGTGAACGAGTGTGTTTGATTGGCCGTAATGGTGAAGGTAAGTCTACCTTACTTAAACTGATTGAAGGAAGCCTGTTACCTGACAGTGGTGAAGTTTCCTTACAAAATGGCATCACAATTTCCATGTTGGCCCAAGACGTGCCGATGGATTCAGGCAAAGTCGCCGATATCGTGGCGGATGGCGCAGGTGAAGCATCAGAAGTTCTACGTGCTTATCATGAAGCCAGCGAAGCCTGCGTACTGGGTGATATGGAAGCTTGTGACCGCATGGGTTCATTGCAGCACAAGATGGATCAGCTGGATGGCTGGGCTTTAGAAACCAAGGTGAACTCTATCCTGAGTAAAATGGGCCTAGATCCGGATGCAGACCTTGCCGATTTATCCGGTGGTCGTAAGCGTCGTGTACTGCTGGCTCGTGCCCTGCTCACTCAACCAGACGTTCTGTTACTTGATGAACCGACCAACCATCTGGACGTGGAAAGTATTGAATGGTTAGAGAAATTCCTGCTCGATCAAAATAATTTAACGCTTCTGTTTATTTCGCATGACCGTTCATTTGTAGACAGCATTGCAACCCGTATTGTTGAACTGGATCGTGGTACATTGCGTAGCTACGAAGGTAACTATTCACGTTATCTCGAGCTTAAAGCACAGCAGATGGAAGCCGAAGAAAAGCAGAATGCGCTGTTTGACAAGCGTCTTGCTGAAGAGGAAGTATGGATTCGCCAGGGAATTAAAGCGCGTCGTACCCGTAACGAAGGTCGTGTCCGTGCGCTTAAAGCATTACGCGAAGAATCAAAAGCACGCCGCTCACAACAAGGTAAAGTGAGCATGGCAACTCAGGATGCGAGCCGTTCTGGTAAAGTCGTATTTGAGATTGAACATCTCAGCGTGAAATTTGGTGACAATGCACCAATCATTAATGACTTCTCGGCACTGGTAATGCGTGGCGACCGTATTGGTTTAGTCGGTGATAACGGTGTTGGTAAAACCACCCTGATTAAAGCGATTTTAGGCCAGCTTGAGCATGGCGGCACGGTGAAAACTGGTACACAGCTTGAAGTGGCTTATTTTGACCAGTTACGTAACGTACTGGATCTGGAAAAATCGGTAAAAGATAACGTCGCTGAAGGTTCTGACCATGTTGACATCAATGGCAGCCGTCGTCATATCTATAGCTATTTACAAGATTTCCTGTTCTCGCCTGAACGTGCCCGTACACCGGTAAAAGCGCTGTCTGGTGGTGAACGTAACCGTATTTTGCTGGCAAAGCTTTTGCTTAAACCATCAAACCTGATTGTGATGGACGAACCAACCAATGATCTGGATATGGTGACCCTTGAACTATTAGAAGAAATGTTAAGTGGCTATAAAGGCACATTACTGCTGATCTCGCATGACCGTGCCTTTATGGACAATGTCGTGACCTCAACCTGGGTATTTGATGGTAAAGGCAATATTGATGAATACATCGGTGGTTATCAGGATTATTTAGAACAGCGACCAAACCAGACAGCGGTCGATCAAAAATCTGCCGTTAAAAAAGCCGCAGCCAAAGCTGAAGCCGCAGCGGCTGCCGCTGCTCCTGCACCGAAAAAGGTGAAACTCAGCTACAAAGATCAACGTGAACTTGAACAATTGCCTGCAGAAATCGAAGCACTGGAAAGTGAACAGGCTGAACTTTCTGACAAACTGGCAGATGGCTCATGGTTTGTGAAAGATGCAGCAGCAGCGACCAAGGCATCTGAACGTCTAGGTGAAATTGACGAGATTTTGCTGGAAAAAATGGAACGCTGGGATGAACTGGAAAATATGACCAAAGGTTAAGTTTTCTATTTCTCCAATGCCAAGCATCTGTATTCGTACAGATGCTTTTTTTATTTTCACTTTTTTGTTTCAAAAAGCTCTTCTGCTACACTGCAGATATCTTGAGGTTTAAATAGCAGATTATGAGTAAAAAGCCAGATTACCAACCCGGTGAATTTCAGTGGGCCTTCCTGTCTCCCCAGTATTGGGGCATATGGATTGGCATTGTATTCCTGATGATTCTGGCGATTTTACCTTGGGCGATTCAGTACCGTCTGGCTTCTTTACTGGGTAGCTTAAGTTTTAAATATCTCAAATCTCGCCGTGAAACTACAGTGCGCAATCTGGAAGTGTGTTTTCCAGAATGGTCTGCGCAAGAAGTGCAGGAAAATTCCCGTCAGGTCTTTATTGACCAGATGCTCGGTGTGTTTGAAACCTTAAATGCCTGGTACACGCCAAAGTGGTTTAAAGGCCGTGTAACTATTGAAGGTCTGGAATATATCCAGCAAGCACAAGCTGAAGGAAAAGGTGCATTATTACTCGGTACGCACTCTACCCTGCTGGATGCTGGCGGCTACCTGTGTGCCCAATATTTTGAACCGGATGTCGTCTATCGTCCGCAGAATAACCCCTTGCTGGATATGCTGATTTATCGCTGCCGCGCCACAATTTATGCCAACCAGATTGACCATGATGATATGCGTGGTCTGGTGCGTAATCTGAAAAATGGACATGCGATCTGGTACAGCCCGGATCAGGATTTCGGTTTAAAACAAGGCGTAATGGCACCATTTTTTGGCGTTCCTGCTGCAACCGTGACCGCACACCGTCGTTTATTAAAAATGACCAAAGCCGCTGCGATCCCACTGTATTTCTACCGTCACGGCGATATCAAAAATCCAAAATATCATGTCCTGATTGAGCCACCCGTTGAAAACCTGCCAAGCGCAGATGAACTGGATGATGCCACTCGCGTGAACCAGATTATTGAACGCCAGTTACGGATCGCCCCAACGCAATATATGTGGTTTCATCGCCGTTTTAAGACCCGCCCACAGGGTTATGATTCGATTTATTGAGTTCTCAAGCTCTTTAATCATGGATTAATGATTTGTTCCCTGACAAATCCACATGGCTTCAGTCTGTCCGCCACGACTAAAGCTTGATAAAAGCCGGTAGCATGCTGGTCAGCAGCTAAAATTTTTTGATGAAATCCTGAATAATGCTTCTAGCATGGCCTGCATAATTCGGCGACCAATGCCCTACCCTTGTAATTCTGAATGAACCAGTAAATGGGAAAATACATCACCAGTTAGCCATCAGAAATGGTATTACCGAGTCCAACCGGTCAACCATTCATACCGGCAGTCACAAGACTATGGGAATGGTTCAAGGCTTCTAAAAGCATTTGCGGTTTTTTTAGCTGCTGACTATTGATTGGCACAATAGGGTTTAAGTACTTCAAATTCCTGGGCTGAGTCACTGTCAGAAATAATAAACTGCATGCACGTTTTTCAGAAATTATTTCAACTCTATAAATTGTTTTAATAATCAATTAAATAAAAAAGAAAATTAAAGCTCTAAAATAGTTTAACCCGGGCTCTACATCCTGTAAAAACCCGGGTTAATGAGGTTGTGCTTTCAACATTTTAATTCTTGGTTTTTTGTGATTTCCATTTCATCATCATATCCATGATGTCTTCATTCAGCTTCGTCTTCCTTATGAGAAATTCCCTTCTCGACTCCCTGTGCTGATATAAGCAGAATATTGGAATCATCGAGGAATAAATATCGTTTAAGACCCCAATTTGTGTAAGCCATTTCGTACACTTTTCCGATAAATCCATCACACTTTTGAGCCATTTTTGTAGGTTTGAGCAATTTCATCCGTGACTATTTTTTCTTCTTTCTCAGCTTTTTCAATACCTTCTTGTATAGCTTCCTGAGCCTGTTGCTCATCTTCTTCAGTCTGTTCCAGTTCTTCTTGTACATGATCAAAGACTCGCCCGGTTTGTAGTACCACAAACACCGGAAAATGATCCGAGCCCACATGTGGCAAACGCTCCATATGGACTAAAGCAAAGTCGGTACTGTGGAAGACATGGTCAAGTGACCAGCGGAACATCGGATAATTGGCATGAAAGGTATTGACATAACGGCGCCCGACACGCGGGTCGAGCAAGCCACTAATACGCTGAAACAAACGTGTAGTACGTGACCAGGCGACATCATTCAGATCCCCCATCACAATACAGCTTTCATCGAGATCCTTGATTTGATCGCCAACAATCAGCAATTCAGCATCACGCAGTTTCGAGTCCTTGGCTTCAGTCGGACTTGGCGGTTTTGGATGTAGGCAATATAACTGAACCGGATGGCCAGAACGTAAAGTGACTGTGGTATGAATCGAAGGAATTTCATTACTCAAAATAAATTTCACTTCGGTGTCGCTGAGTTTTAATTTACTGTAGAGATGCATCCCATACAGGTTATCCAAGGGCACAGGTACACGGTAAGGATAGTCCGCTTCAATCACTGAGAGTTGTTTCTGCCATTCGGAATTGGTTTCCAGCGTCAGTACCAGATCTGGAGTTAAATTTTGAATCTGTTCGAGTAATAGATGATATTTTTCATTGGTCATTAACACGTTAGAAACCAGTAAAGAAATTTGTTTGCTTGGATCCAGTTGCTGCCGTTTGACCTTCTTCACCTGTTTCTTCCAGATAAAGGTATAAGGCAAGACCATCTTCAACTGGTAGGCTTGTGCCGCGACTAGTCCTACAAAAATAATTTGGTCTATCAAGGTCCAGGAATGCTCCCAGAATATATAAAGTCCTAGTGCAATGAAGCCAATAATCAGAATTTGTAGTCGCGGGAAATCGGCGCCACGGATCCACCATTCATCACGAGGAATCAGGGACCAGAAACTGAGCCAGATGACCAGCACTGACAATATCTGAATAAACAAAATCATAAAGTGACTCTTTTTACTATGTTGTTATTTTTTCTAGAAGAAAATCTGCGTTATCAATTTTGTATGTAACATAAACAAGATATTTCGCTCAATATTATTGATGTTTCTATTGTGTAGCTATTGCAGTTGAGTCCCTTTTTGGTACACTCGAACCCCCTTTAATTTTTTAACGCACCGAGGCAAAGTGACATGAAAGTAGGTCTGGTCGGTTGGCGCGGGATGGTTGGTTCCGTCCTAATGCAACGTATGGTTGAAGAGAATGATTTTGCTCATTTTGAGCCATTCTATTTCTCTACCAGTAATGCAGGTGGTGAAGCACCGGCATTTGGTGGTAAAACTGCCCCAGCACTTATGGATGCGACAGACATTGATCGTCTGAAGCAAATGGATGTCATTATTACCTGCCAAGGTGGCGATTATACCACTGCGGTTTTCCCTCAGCTGAAAGCTGCAGGCTGGAATGGTTACTGGATTGACGCTGCGTCTACCCTGCGTATGGATGATGAAGCAATCATCGTACTTGACCCGGTTAACCTGAACGTGATCAAAGATGGCCTAGTGAAAGGTACTAAAACTTTCGTTGGCGGTAACTGTACGGTTTCCCTGATGCTGATGGGTTTAGGTTCTCTCTTCCAGAATAACCTGGTGGAATGGGCAACTTCGATGACCTATCAGGCGGCATCTGGTGCAGGTGCACAAAACATGCGTGAGCTGATCACAGGCATGGGTTACCTGTATAACAATACTAAAGACCTACTTGATGATCCTCGCTCTCCAATTTTGGACATCGATTCTAAAATTGCTGAATTACAACGTGGTGAAGGCTTCCCGTCTGCAAACTTTGGTGTACCGCTAGCTGGTTCTCTGATTCCATATATCGACAAGCAGCTGGAAAGCGGCCAGTCGAAAGAAGAATGGAAAGGTCAGGTTGAAACCAACAAGATCCTAGGCAACCAGCAGATCGTTCCAATCGATGGTCACTGTGTACGTATCGGTGCGATGCGCTGTCACTCTCAGGCAATTACCTTGAAGCTAAAACGTGACGTACCTTTGAATGAAATCGAAGATATGATCCGTCAGTCTAGCCAATGGGCAAAAGTGGTACCAAATACACGTGAAGCATCAATGACTGATCTGACGCCTGTTGCAGTAACCGGTACATTAACTGTTCCAGTCGGCCGTCTGCGTAAAATGAACATGGGTAAAGAATACCTGGGTGCATTCACTGTAGGTGACCAGTTACTTTGGGGTGCTGCTGAGCCTTTACGCCGTATGCTACGCATTCTGATCGATTATAAAAATGCTTAATTAAGCACGTTATAATCAATCTAAAAGCCGATCTTTATTGATCGGCTTTTTTGTGTCACTATCAAGAAAATAGTTGAACAAACATAGACATCCCAATCATCGAGTCATACTGCCCATAATATGACCGATGCTGAGCCTAGAATGAAGATGACTGTATATAAAAAATTTAAAATTGCTACTTTAACCATGATGATGGCACAGCCTGTTTTTGCAATCACGGTTGAGCCAGTTCAGGTTCAATCGGCACCCGGGGAATTACTCTATGCGGAAATGAATTTCCGTCAGTCAGATATCAATATACCGATTGAAGTGAGTTTAGCTACGCCAGAAGATTTAATGACGCTGGGCACTACACATCAACCTCCCGGGCATCTTAATTTTTTTACCCGTCGTAGTAGCAATGGAACAGGTGTGATTACTATTACCTCTTCACGCCCAATCACTCAAAATGATCTGAATTTTGTAGTTAAGGTTAAAGAAGGCAATGCAGCACGCTTACAACATATCAAGACCACACTCAAACCCAAGACAGATCTGCTAAAAGCTTCAATCAGCGCGAATGAACGAACATTAACCCCAGTCGTGGTGGTGAATGAAAATGAAATTGGTTTAAATTTACCTGTCAGTACGCAATACAAGACTGCAGCAGCGAATACCAAGGCTCTGGAAAAACTATTGGCTGTACAGCGTCTTGCTCCACCACCATTATCACCAAACTCTATCCCTCAGACAACATCGATAACGACTCCCGCTGTTCAGGCTCCAGCCAAGGTTGAGGAAGCTATTACAGCTGTGAATACGCGTCCAGTCACAAGTACTTTGACACCACCAATCGCTGAACCGGCAATGCCAGCTATTCAACAAAAGCCTCTAGCCTCAAATAGTCTGCAAAAAAATCCAGTCACTACCACAGCTCAAGCAAAAACTCAGATAGCACAAGCTGCTTCAGCAGCGCCTGTTGCACAGCAGAATCAAGATATACCAGCTCAAAAAGTACAAAATCAAAAGCCAGTGGCAACCTATCCTGCTGCTGCGCCACAATCCAATTCCAGCGACCCATTAGTTAAAAAATATGCCGAAGAACAAGTCGCAAAACAGAAGCAAGTCACTCCTAAAAAACCGCCTCAAGCAGCTTCGGCTCCAGTGCAACACTCCCCTCAAGCGAGCCCGACATCTACTGCAAAAGCAAGTTATGTGGTTCAATCCAATGAATCTCTCTGGAAAATTGCTGCACGTATTGCTCAGGAACAAAACCGCGGTGTCGGTGAAGTCATGCAGCAAATTAAAAAAAATAATGAACAGGCCTTTATTGGCGGAGATGCGAATCGCCTGAAGCGTGGTGCGGCACTGAATTTGAATATTGCGCCCGCACAAAAACAGCCAATTACCGTCAAGACATCTGAGCTTGCACAAGTTCAGAATAAGGCTAAAGGCAGTACCAAATATCGTTTAAATCAAGCTGAAATGAGCCTGGTTGCTGAGAACCAACAAGAAACTAAGCAACTTTCTGCAAATCAAAACACATTAGACCGTCAAACATCGAAAGAGTTGTCATTAAAAGTTATGACAGTTCGAGAAAAAACCGTTAAATTACAGAGAAACGTAACTGAATTAGAATTGGCGCTTAATCAGAAGGATCAGAGAATTCAATTATTAAATGCCCGTCTTGCCCGACTGCAACAGCAGTTGAAAGCACAACAGGCAGATAAAAAAGCCAATTAACTAATCATTACATACATTGATTTACAGGGATGAGTGGATATATGGAGCCCTCTATCTCTAAGGGGTACTTATCATGCTGATTTATGTGATTCCATTAATTTTATTGATCATCGTTCTGATCGTAGTCAAAAAACGTCAGGATGCTCAAGGGTCAGATAAACCAAAGGCAACTACAGCAAAAGCGAGAAAAACCACCAGTTCAGCACGGACTATTCCAGCAAAAACCCGGGTGGTTGAAGAAGTTGCAGCGAACCCTCAGGAAGCTATTGCTCTTTCAGCAGATCTGCGCAAGAAAATTGAGCGCCTGATCAATGAAGGAAATTTCTTTGCCGCTGAAGCGCAAATCAATCAGGCACTCAAAAAAGACAACCGCCAGCATGAACTGTATCTGTTGCTCCTTGATATCCATATTCAGCAGAAAGATGAATTTGCCATTTCCCAATTAATCACGCATGTCCGTTCACTCAGCCTGGATGACATTCTTACGCAGGCAGAAGCGAAAAAGGCAGAGTTTGAAAATTCAGCTATGCCGACCAAGGATACACTGGGTTTCCCTTCTGCGCAGTTAAGCGCTGGCTCATCAGTAACTGAGACAGCATCTATAGACAACACTGCTGCCTTTGAAAAGCTATCCCCAACCCACAGCCCAGTAGTTAATGACCTCGCTTTTGATGAACTGCAACAAGAAAATAAGCTTCAAAAAACTGTATTTGAGCCGGCGCCATCACAGAATGATATCCAGCCGCTGGAATTTAATTTTGAGCCCACTCTGACTAAACCGGCAAGTGATGCAGCCCAGGATCTGCCAGGAGCTACAGGTTTAGAGTTTAACTTCTCTGACGCTCCTGCATCCGAGCCTACACCCAAGACAACATCAGATACTGCCCCATCTGCATTAAACTTTAGCTTTGACTTAGATAGCTCAACAAAAGCTGAAACTGAAATTGCACCTGCTGCCGAGCCTGAAACTGCCGCACCGGTTATGGATTTTAAGCTTGACTTAGGCAGCTTAGAAAAACCAGAAGTGACACCAGTACCTACTGCAGAATCAGTTCAACCTCTTGATTTTTCTTTCTCGGCAGATACAACGTCAACCACAGAAACTCAGCCAGAAATCGCAGTACCAGAATTTGATTTATCAGGTTTAACTACACATGAACCTATAAGTCCAGCAGTCCCTACTGTCTCAGAATTGGACTTTAAACTGGATGCCGTTCCTGAAAAACCAGCCAGTGCTGCAATCAGTTTTGATATTCCATCTGCGCCCGTTACTTCAACCGTTCATCAAAATGATCCACTGGTTCAATCATTCCCTGAATTAACGGAAACGGATGAGGTAGTATTAAATCTGGAATTGGCAGAGCAGTATATCCAATTGGGTGCCTATGATGCCGCACGTGAAATCCTGACAGAAAAGGAAGCGGACTACAGTCCACAACAACGCACCCATGTTGATCAATTACTGAATCGAATCGCTTCTTAAGTAAATTCGTTCTACACTAAAGCAGTCACTATGGCTGCTTTTTTTATGATGAAAAATATTGCATTGATTTATATGGGAGGTACGTTTGGATGCGTTGGTGATCCACTCGCTCCTATGCCTGCCGAATCTTTTTTTATAAAACTAAAAGAATTATTGCATGAAGACACGCATTTGGTAGAGTGCTTCTGCGCCCCTGTAATTAAGGACAGCAGTGCATGTACTGCTCCTGACTGGCTAGCCTTGATTCAGTTTATTCAGCAACTGCAGGCTCAGGATTATCAGCGCTTTGTTATCATTCATGGTACAGATACCATGAGCTATGCCTGTGCCGTGCTGGCGCATCTTTTAGGGCAATCTGCCTATGTTGTTTTAACCGGTAGCCAGTACCCATTATTAAATGCAGCTGGCAAACAGCCACGCGAATTCAGTGATGCTTTGGATAACCTATGCTTTGCTCTAGATTCTGTACAGCAGGTCGAGATGGGCGTTTATCTGGCATTTAACCAGGAACTGGTTCATGGCAGAACAGCGTTAAAGCAACATACTACTGAACTCAAGGCCTTTGCTGGCATAGATGCAGAAGTAAAAATTCCACCGCAACTATATACACATAGCATTACTGCACAAGATTTGATTAAGGCACAGCAATTTAATTGCCTGAGTATCATGATGCAGCCAATTGGGCTAGATCAGCAGCTTCATAACCTTAAGCAATTATTGGCTTCACCTCCAGACTTCCTGATTCTGCAGGGCTTTGGCACAGGAAATCTCGCAGTTAATCCTGATCTCATTCAGCTCTTTGATGATTTCTATAATGCTGGCTGTGCTGTAGTTTTGACTACACAGGTACCTTTCGGGAGCACAGACCAACGCTATGCTATTGCAGAATGGGTACAGGACTGCCGGATTTTACTCAATGATGCCTATGGCCATGCCGATCTATATGCAAAAGCCCTGAAAATGTATTTACAATACGACAGCGTGGAGCAATGGCATCACCATTGGTCTGATTAGTTGAATCTTGAGGTGAATATGCAGCGTTTTGCAGTCGGTATTGAATTTAGTGGAGCACACTACAGAGGTTGGCAAACCCAACAGCCCGGCGTAGCAAGCGTGCAGGAAACGATTGAAAAGGTTCTGTCTAAAGTCGCCAATGAAACTATTATCCTGCATGGTGCAGGTCGAACTGATGCCGGCGTGCATGCCACCAATATGGTTGCTCACTTCGATACCTCTGCTGATCGCTCCGAATATGGCTGGTTACGCGGCTGTAATAGTCAGCTGCCTAAAGATATTGCAATTCAGTGGATTCAGGAAATGGACATGGATTTCCATGCCCGTTTTAAAGCCCAAGCCCGTCGTTATCGTTATGTAGTCTACAATCACCCTGTGCGTTCTGCGCTATTGCATAAACAGGTCACCCATATCCATTACGATTTAGATGTCGACAAGATGATTAAGGCTGCGACAAAGTTTGAAGGCACACATAATTTCGAAAGTTTCCGTGCCTCTGCCTGTCAATCCAATCAACCTGTACGCCATGTGCATCACTGTCGCCTAATTCGTCATGGTCACTATCTGGTCCTGGATATTCAGGCTGATGGCTTCCTGCATCATATGGTGCGCAACATCATGGGCTGTTTGCTGGAAATTGGTCAGGGCATGTATGACATCGATCAGATTGATGCCATCTTTGCTGCACAAGACCGCAAAGCAGCAGGTGTGACTGCACCACCAGATGGACTCTACTTTATTCAGGCGCATTATCCTGAACAATTTAATTTACCAAAAGTGCCTTTAGGACCACATTGGTTAAACATACCAGAATAATTGAATCCTTTTTATTCATTTACCTCCCCTACCCCCTTCTAGAAGGAGAGAAAATTCCTTCCTTTTTAAAGGGAGGTTAGGAGGGATTTAACGCTGTTTGCGCTTTCTATATTCCACTGGCGTTTCATTGGTCCAACGCTTAAAAGCACGATAGAAGGTACTTGGCTCGGAGAAACCGGTCAGATAAACAATCCGCTCTACACTTTCACTGGTTCCTGCCAGTAAGCGTTTAGCCAGACGACAACGATAATCCGAAAGGATCTGCTGAAAACTGGTATTGGCTTCACTCAGCTGGGTACGCAAACGGCGAGGGGTAATATTCAGCTGGGCAGCGACTGTTTCTAGCGTGGTTTCCCCACTTTCCAAGGTTGAGCCAATGGCACGGCGAACTTCACCCACCAGATCATAACGTGCCAGCTCTTGCAGCTTTTCAATTGCTAACTGCTCATGCAGCTGGAGTAATTCTGGTTCTGCCTGCCAAAGCGGATATTCAAGAATACTTGGATCAAAATAAAGACGTGTTTCTTTCTGTCCCAGACTTACTGGACATTCATAGACACGGAAGTATTCATCATCAGTTGCACCTTTAGAAAAATTGAAGTCGATATAAATCGGTTCAAAACGTCCCTCGGTAATAAATTTAAAGAAACGCAGTACACCAGACATGGCACATTCAGTGAAATGGCGATTGACGATGTTTTCGGCAAAAAGCTGCTCACCATTGGTCAAATAACAGCGGTCATCTTCCACGACCAGTTGCGCATGGAAGGCATCACTGATGAGGCGCTGGTAAGCCAAGGCACGTTTTAGCCCTTCACCAAAGTTTTCTGATGAAATAAACAAATGCTCAATGACCTGACCACGGTAAAGTGGCAGGTGTTCACCCAAATGTAAGCCGATATCAGGGTCTTTGCTGACCTCTTCTGCCGCGACCCAGAATGCATACTGTGCACTCAACGGGGTACGGTCATTGGCTTCAACCTGGTTTAAGGCAACTCCTGCTTTAGTAAGCAATTCTTCGGTTGGCAAACCCGCACGACGTATCGCCTGGTAGCCTAATCGCAGTACAACCGATGCATCTGTTAGCTGACCCACTCAAAAACCTTCCTTGTATGTGCTTCATTTATACCTAAAAAGATATTTTTTAGATTAACTGTGATTGACCAAACTGACAACATCAACAAGCAGTTTTTTAGTTAAAATATTTGTACTGATGCTTCGCTTATTTTGCTTTCAGATGATCAGTCTAAAGCCTGCTATGCCTTGTGTTATACGAAAAAATTGACTATAATTTGCGCCTTTCTAATTTATTCTTTTAGGTAGGCTATGGCCAATAAAGAGGAACTCATCGAGTTCGAAGGCGTTGTCACCGAGACGCTTCCTAATACTATGTTCCGTGTACGTTTAGAAAACGGTCACGAAGTGATTGCTCATATCTCTGGTAAAATGCGTAAACACTACATCCGTATTTTGACTGGCGACAGTGTAAAAGTGGAGATGACTCCTTACGACTTAACTAAGGGTCGCATCACTTATCGTGCACGCTAAGATTTAGCGTCAGTAAAAAAAGCCACTGATCAGGGTGGCTTTTTTTGTGACTTTAATTATTCATTATTTACCAATAAATAAAACAATTTGACATAGCCTGAGAATTACAAGACTATTCAATTTAATTAAAACAATATTTATAAAAATAATGAATATGAAATATTTGACTCTGCTTTCCAGCTTGTCTCTTGTTGCATGTGCTACAGGCAGCAATCAGCATCTGCATCATTCTCTACAGCCCTATATCGGTCAAACTGCCGCACAGGTTCGCAGCCAACTTGATCTTCGTGCAATGGGATTTAAAATCTCTCAGCACCCCATTCAAACAGCAGACTTTCTCAGTTATACTATTTTCCGGGATGTGAATATTCCGATGGGTACACCTAATATTAGTCAAAGTATCTCCCCTGGTGCACCAATTCCAATGCCTTCGAATGGAGGTTATAACATTAAGATGAAATGCCAAATCTGGTTTGACTTGAAAGATGAAATTGTTCAGGACATTCGTTATACCGGTAAAGCTTGCTAAACTGTGTCCAGTGAAGTTTAAAACCTGTATGAGATTTAATGAGAGGTCCAATTTATCAGGATACTTCTCTCTACCGTGTGTCAAATTACAACAATAAGCTCGTTTTCTCCTCGCTACAATAACCGCAATGGCTTTTGTAGGAGTCAGAAAATATGTTATCTGCATTTCGCCAAATGAAACTCGTGTTACCAGGCATGCTTCTGCTGTTGTCTGCATGTACGCATACGCCTACCCTGTCTCAAGCCGAACGTGACGCTTATTTACAGCAGTATATTGGACAGTCTAGCCAAACCATTTATGCCAATCTGGATTTAAGCAAACTCGGCTACCAGCAGGTAAATGAACCTGTACTTTCAGCCGGGCAACTGGTCTATATCGTGCAGCGTCCCGTTGCACTTCCACTCTCTGTCGCTCAGCATCCGGTTGCCGGCACTGGAACCGTACCCATTCCGGTGACACATAGTCCATCGCGTGGCTATGACGTAAACCTGCAATGTAAAATTGTTTTTGAACTCAAGGACAATATTGCACAAGCAGTGAAATATACCGGCCGAACCTGTTAATTCAGCAGACACAAAAAAACGCAGCCTGAGCTGCGTTTTTTATTGATCAGTTCTGGAGTGAAATTTAGTTCAATGCAGCAACTACTGCCTGGCCCATTTCCACTGTACCGACTTTGCTCATGCTTTCGGACATAATATCCGCAGTACGTAAACCTTGATCCAATACATGACCTACTGCATCTTCAATTGCTTTTGCAGCCGCTTCTTCACGGAAGGTGTAACGCAGCATCATTGCAACAGACAGAATGGTTGCCAATGGATTTGCTAGGTTTTGACCTGCGATGTCTGGTGCAGAACCATGACATGGTTCATACATGCCTTTGCCATTCTCATCTAGAGAAGCAGATGGCAACATACCAATTGAACCCGTTAACATTGCCGCTTCGTCAGACAGAATGTCACCGAACAGGTTAGAAGTGACAATTACGTCAAACTGTTTAGGCGCACGTACCAACTGCATTGCAGCATTGTCGACATACATATGCGACAGGTTGATGTCTGGATATTGCTCTTCTTTCAATGCAGTAACGGTTTGTTTCCAAAGCTCAGTCACTTCAAGCACGTTTGCTTTATCGACTGAACATACTTTACCGCCACGCAGACTGGCAAGTTCAAATGCAACTTTGGCAATACGCTTGATTTCAGACTCTGAATACACATCAGTGTTAAAACCTTGTTTTTCACCATTTTCCAGTTCACGGATACCACGTGGTTGACCGAAGTAGATACCACCTGTCAATTCACGTACGATCAGGATATCTAGACCAGCTACAATTTCAGGTTTCAGGCTAGATGCATCAGCAAGTTGCGGATAGAGAATCGCCGGACGCAGGTTCGCGAACAGGTTCAGTTCACTACGCAATTTTAACAGACCACGTTCAGGACGAATTGAGCGTTCAATCTTATCCCATTTAGGACCACCCACAGCGCCAAGCAGAATTGCATCAGCTTTTTTCGCCTGCTCAGACGTCACATCTGGATAAGGTGCACCATGTGCATCAATCGCAGCACCACCCAACAGGCCATGTTCCCAGCTTAGATCTAAATTAAATTTTTCATTTACGCGAGTCAGCACTTGCTCTGCTGCTTTCACAATTTCAGGACCGATGCCGTCACCAGCTAAAATCAAAATTTGTTTAGACATGAGATATTCCATTTATAAAGTCAGCATTTCACTGACTGGGTTAAATTTTCTGTTCTACAAACTCGGCAATGCCAGTTTCAACATTGTATGGCTTGCAGAAGCGTCGAATTATTTTGGTGTTCTGCAACAGATCTACACACAGTGGATCAGGTGCAGAGGCCTGCAATAAGCTGGTGTTTCGAGTCGAGCGCTGGCGATACATCTTAAAGGTGTACTTATGCTTGGCCTGAAAGTTCTGGAATACATGTAGAACTTCGGCCTTATCCGGACTAATCGGATAAAAGCGTACCACCAGTTCATGCTGCCCCGCGGGTACCGACAGGTAAACCGGATTAGGCTCTTTCAGGCTTTTTGCTTGTAAACGCACAAGCTTGAGCTTGAGCGCTTCACTCTCCACATGTCGCTTTTCAGCATTGATGATCTTGATATCATCCATACGTTCAAAATTACAATCGTGGGTACCTGAACAATAAATCAGGGCATCTGAACTATTTACAGCCGAATCTGACAATTTCTTCAACTGTATCGTATCGATGGTCTGACATGCTGTCATTAACATCGAAACCGTACCCAATGCAAATAACTGTTTCCAATAGCTGGCCATGCTGAATGTCTAACCCAAACGAAATTTCCATGATTTCACGATATTAGCAAGGGTTAGACTTTCCCGCTATGACAATTTAACTAGATTTAGCCACTAATTTCTGCAAATACCCAAGGGCGAGATCGTTTGGTTTTTTCTTCATAAGCTCGAATCGCATCAGCATCCTGCAAAGTTAAACCGATGTCATCCAAACCGTTTAAAAGACAATGCTTGCGGAATGGATCAACTTCAAACTTGAAGCTTTCACCTGCCGGGGTACGCACTTCTTGCGCTGCAAGATCAATCGTTAATTGATAACCTTCAGTCGCAGCGCATTCTCTAAATAACTGATCAACAATTTCTTCAGACAGGATTACTGGCAACATGCCGTTTTTAAAACTGTTATTGAAGAAAATATCCGCATAGCTTGGTGCAATCACGGTACGGAAACCGTATTCATTCAATGCCCATGGCGCATGCTCGCGACTTGAACCACAACCAAAGTTTGCACGTGAAATTAAAATTGATGCACCTTGGTAACGGGGTTTGTTTAACTCAAAATCAGGGTTTAAGGGACGTTTTGAATTATCCTGACCTAAATAACCTTCATCCAGGTAACGCAATTCATCAAATAAATTTTCACCAAAACCGGTACGTTTGATCGATTTTAAAAACTGTTTTGGAATAATTAAGTCGGTATCTACATTGGCACGGTCTAATGGTGCAACGATACCTTGTTCAACGGTATAAGCTTTCATGTCTTTGCTCCTACTAGCCGATTAGAATGAACGTACATCAACAAAGTGACCGGCAATTGCTGCTGCTGCTGCCATTGCTGGGCTCACCAAGTGGGTACGACCGCCATTGCCCTGACGACCTTCGAAGTTACGGTTCGAGGTAGATGCACAGTGCTCGCCCGGCTGTAACTTATCAGCGTTCATGGCCAAGCACATTGAACAACCCGGCTCACGCCATTCAAAGCCTGCTTCAATCAGGATTTTATCTAAACCTTCAGCTTCAGCTTGTGCTTTGACCAAACCAGAACCTGGAACGACCATCGCCTGTTTAATGCTCGGTGCAACCTTTTTACCTTTCGCCACTTCAGCCGCAGCACGAATATCTTCAATACGTGAATTGGTACAAGAGCCGATAAATACACGGTCTAACTGGATATCAGACAAGGCCTGACCAGCAGTTAAACCCATGTATTGATAAGCACGTGTCCAGTCATTGCGTTGTACGTCATCTTTTGCCTGTTCTAAAGTAGGCACTGCCTGAGAGACTGGAATCACCATTTCAGGAGAAGTCCCCCAAGATACTTGTGGTTCAATCTCTTCACCTTGTAATACCACAACGGTATCAAAGTGCGCACCTTCATCAGAATGCAAGGTATTCCAGTAAGCAACGGCTTGATCCCACTGCTCACCTTTCGGTGCATATGGACGGTTTTTCACATATTCAATGGTTTTATCATCGACTGCGACCATACCAACACGGGCACCGCCTTCGATCGCCATATTACATACGGTCATACGACCTTCGATCGACATGTCGTGGAATACTTGACCGCCAAATTCGATGGCATGGCCTGTACCGCCCGCAGTCCCGATTTTGCCAATGATGGCTAAAACCACATCTTTTGGAGTTACGCCTTGACCCAATTTTCCGTCAACGCGCACCAACATGTTTTTCATTTTCTTTTGAACCAGGCATTGGGTTGCCAATACATGTTCAACTTCAGAAGTTCCGATACCATGTGCCAAACAGCCGAAGGCACCATGCGTTGCAGTGTGTGAGTCACCGCACACAACCGTCATCCCAGGCAAGGTCAAGCCCTGTTCTGGACCCACAACATGCGCAATACCTTGGCGAACATCATTAATGTCAAACTGCACCACATTAAAAGTTTTACAGTTGTCATCTAAGGTTTGTACCTGGATACGTGAAGTTTCATCTTCAATCCCAGAAATACCTTCTGAACGTTCTTTGGTAGAAGTCGGTACGTTATGGTCTGGCGTTGCCACGTTCGCGCTTAAACGCCATGGTTTACGACCCGCCAGTTGTAAGCCTTCGAATGCCTGCGGAGAAGTTACTTCATGCAATAAATGACGGTCGATATAAAGTAAAGCTGAACCATCGTCACGCTGTTTTACTAAATGGTCATCCCATAACTTATCGTATAATGTTTTTGCTGTTTGGGTCTCGCCTGCCATGTCGATGTACTCCACTGGACTGGGTAAATTCTATCTCTAATTTTGATTATATCGCTGCGGTCACATAAATCTAATTTATCATTTTTATTAGTTAATAAACTTTTTGGAATCTTTAAAATTGGATTCTAAACAGACCAATATTGATTTTTATTTAATCTAATTTTCCGATCATTTTTTGCAAAATATACGTTTTTACAAATTAAATGAGAATTATTATTATTTATTCATACAGAAAACATTGAATTTATTTTTTGAGGAATATCGACATGGCACACGTTCAAAAATTTGTTGTAGATAATCAGCGTATGTTCAAGAAAACCTTGAGCTATTACGTCATGCACATCACGGTAGCCATGTTAGTCGGTTATTTTGTGACTGGTAGTTTAGCCATGGCAATTGCATTAAGTTTATTAGAACCGACTGTTCAGGCTGTTGCTTTCTTCTTCCACGAAAAAGCCTGGGAGGCAAAATCTGAACAGAGCAATAATGAGGAAATCACAGCCTAAATTCTTTTCTGTCCTTATTCCTCGTTTTGCCACCGCTTACCCTCGGTGGCTTTTTTTATTGATGCATATCCGATTTTTATAAAATATTTTTTTGGGTTCGAGCCGCTATTTCCAGCTATCTATTGTATTAGCGATCAATGAATGTCGGATTTTACAGCAATAGATACAACTTTTCCTTTGATTTATTCTTAAAATATTACAACAATAGAGATACGCATAAAAAATCTTTATAGGTGATTAAGATGAATCTCGCAGCCTTTGAAGCCTTTGTAAAAGTCATGGAAACCGGATCAATTTCTCTGGCGGCAGATCAGCTTTTTATTACTCAACCCGCCGTGACCAAACGGATTCATAGTCTGGAAGAGTATTTTGGAGTCAAGCTATTTGAATCAGCTGGTCGTGGTGTACAAGCAACCCATGCCGCGCATTCGCTGTTACCGAAAGTGAAAAACTGGCTGAATGAACTGGGCGATATTCATCATACTCTCAGTCATGAACAAGGCCAGATTCAGGGCAAACTGAAAATTGGTACCAGTCATCATATTGGTCTGCATCACCTTCCAGCACATTTGCGTCAGTATGTACTGCAATATCCGGATGTGACCCTAGATGTGCACTTTGTTGATTCTGAACAGGCACATGAACAGGTGATTGCCGGTGACTTGGAACTGGCTTTTCTGACTTTACCTCCACATGGCGATGAACGGCTGAACTATGTGACTATCTGGAACGATCCATTGGTGTTTGTAGTTGCTCCATTCCATCCATTGGCCCAGCAGAAGCATCTGTCACTGGACGATCTGGTGCATTACCCGAGCCTGTTACCGTCTGCACAAACCTATACCACGCAAATTACCATGGCAGAGTTTGAAAAGCGTGGCGTCAAACCAAAGATCACCATGAGTAATAATCCACTCGAATCGATCCGCATGCTGGTTTCCATTGGTCTGGGCTGGTCAGTACTACCACAAACTCTTGTAAATCATGACTTGCAACAACTGGATATTTCTCTGGAAATGAACCGCCAGCTCGGCATGGTCTGGCATCCGGGACGTACCCAGTCCAAAGCCGCACAGGCCCTGGTTGAGTTAATGCAACAGCCTAAACTCTAAGTTGCTTCATTTTTAAAATAAGAGGCTGCGATTGGATTCAATTCGCAGCATTTTGTTACCTAAATGAGCAACAACTGCATCCTGCTTTGCATTAAGTTTAAGACATTCCCTGCGCGGACTTACCAGTGGAATATCTTAAAATTCTTAATGGAGTCTGATGGATGCAGCCCGATTCAACCTTATTTAAACCTAACCAGCCAAATAGTAAGTCACCTACATATTTAGCAGACGACAGCCCTTGGCAACAGGGCAAAATTCGCCTGCTTCCAACACCTAATTTAAACTTTGAAGACATTTCCACAGCGCGCTATATGATTCGTGAATATTTCCTGAATACCTTTGACACCTACGAATCCCTGTTTGACTGTCTGCGCAATGAAGAAGCATTTTATATCAAACCGATTAGCCTGCGTCATCCGCTGATTTTCTATTTCGGTCATACCGCTACTTTTTTTGTCAATAAACTGCTGCTCAGCAAACTGATTCCTGAACAGCTGAATCCACATATGGAAAGCATCTTTGCCATTGGTGTAGATGAGATGAGCTGGGACGATCTGGATGATCAGAATTATGACTGGCCGGAAGTCAGTGAAGTAAAAGCGTATCGGCACCGGGTACGAGCCCTGGTACTGAAGATCATAGAAAATGCACCTCTAGAACTCCCCCTCAACTGGCAGAATCCATGGTGGTCAATTCTGATGGGTATTGAGCATGAACGGATCCACCTGGAAACTTCGTCGGTATTGATTCGACAACATCAACTGCAATATGTGCAGAATCATCCACTATGGCATGCCCGAATCCTGACTGGCCCTGCACCAGAAAACCAGCTTCTTCCTGTTCCTGCGGGAACGGTTCGACTGAATAAAAATTTCAATGACCCATATTATGGCTGGGACAATGAATACGGTCTGCATGAAGCGGAAATCAACGCGTTTCAGGCATCACAATTTCTGGTGTCCAATCAGGAATTTTTCAACTTTGTCGAAGCTGATGGTTATCAGCAGTCAGAATACTGGAGTGAAGAAGGTAAAGCCTGGCTGGAATTTATTGAAGCGCAACATCCAAGCTTCTGGATCAAAAAAGAGGATGGTTGGTATTTGCGTATCATGCTGGAAGAAATTCCGATGCCGTGGGATTGGCCCGTTGAGGTGAATTATCACGAAGCCAAAGCCTTCTGTAACTGGAAATCAGCACAGATGAGTGAATCGATCCGTTTGCCGAACGAAGATGAATGGTATCGGCTGTATGACCATGTCGGCCTGGATCCTAAACGACCGCTGCCTTTAGAAGCCAATATCGCCTTGCAACATGCACCTAATCCTTGTCCGATACACCAGTTCCAGCAAGGCGAGTTTTATGATGTACAAGGCAATGTCTGGCAATGGACTGAAACTGCAATCTATCCCTTTGAAGGTTTTCAGGTCCATCCAATTTATGATGACTTTAGTACCCCAACTTTCGATGATCGGCATAACCTGATTAAAGGCGGCTCCTGGATTTCAGGCGGTAATGAAGCTCTGCATAGTTCCCGTTATGCCTTTAGACGACACTTTTTCCAGCATGCTGGTTTTCGCTATGTGACTGGGTCAGATGAGCCAGTTTCACCTTATCACTCACATTATCAAACAGATGAACTGATTTCGCAGTATCTAGAATTTCAGTATGGTCAGGAGTATTTGGGCGTTCCGAATTTTGCCAGGTCTCTCATTATCCTCGCCCAGCCTTATTTTGTAGAAACTGCCAGAAAAAAGGCACTTGATCTTGGCTGTGCCACAGGACGCGCCAGCTTTGAACTGGCGCAGCATTTTGAACAGGTAACAGGTCTAGATTTCTCGGCACGTTTTATTCAGCAAGGTATAGCCTTAGCGCAAGGTGCAACTTTAGGTTATACCATTCCGATTGAAGGTGAACTGGTCGAATATAAATCCTGTTCACTGCAAGAGACTGGACTTGATCAGGTTGCTCACAAGGTCGAGTTTTATCAGGCGGATGCCTGCAATCTAAAACCGCAATTTAAGGAATACGATTTCATTCTGGCAGCCAATCTGATTGATCGGTTGCACCACCCTAAAGCCTTTTTACACGAGATTCATCAGCGACTGAATATTGGCGGTATTCTGATGCTGGCTTCACCTTATACCTGGCTGGATGAACATACCGCGCGTAGTGAATGGTTAGGCGGTTTTAAGCAGGCTGGAGAAAATTTTACGACCTTAGATGGAATACAGGAATTATTGAGTCCACATTTTGAAATGCTGGCTGAACCTATAGATGTTCCTTTTGTGATCCGTGAAACAGCGCGTAAATATCAGCATACCCTGTCACAGGTCACTTTATGGAAACGCATACGTTAAGATGCCGAAATCAAATAAAAAAAGCCAGTCATCGGACTGGCTTTTGGTTTTAAGATACATTCAGATTTCGATGGTCGCATCCTCATGCAGGGATTCATTCAGTTGGTCTACCACGATGGCCCATTCACCATCAGACGCAATCTTTTCAGCGAGAAACTGGCGCTGTGCCTCAGACCAGTAGGGTGCATCCAGCAGATTAAAATCCTTATGCAGCTGATGATCGTTAATGAAGGTTGCAATTCCTTCCTCACTGGCATCCAGGCCCAACTGTTCAAATAGGTGCGTCATGCGTGGTCGTACTTTATTCATTTCAACTACCTCTGAGTTTCCCTTATTCTCATTATGCAAGTTAAGCTTAGCATGAGCTGCAGTGAGCTAGTGTGACAATAGTTTATTTTTCACCTTGAATCTGTGCACATAAAAAAGCACAACCTGAGTTGTGCTTCACAGATTTGCTCGCTTCAGAGGATTAAATCGACCAGTCCTGAATTTCCCAGCCCTGCTCTTTCGCTAGTGCTTCTAAACGATCATCCGGATTGACTGCAATGGCATGATCAGCATGTTCCAGCAAGAAGCGATCATTGATTGAATCCGAATAGGCCCAGGACTCGGTCACATCACGGCCTTCCAGCCACTGTTCCAGGCGAATCAGTTTGCCTTTCTGGTAACAGGCAGTATTGATCACTTTACCGGTATATTTACTATCAACAATTTCAGCATTCGTCGCGATAATTTCGGTAATGCCAAATTCACGAAAAATTGGCGCAGTAATAAAGTCAGAAGTTGCAGTAATACCGACCAATTCATGTCCTGCTTCACGGTGACGTTCAATTGCCTTAAAACCTTCTGGACGCATTTGCGGACGAATGACTTTTTGCATGAAGAGTTGATGTAGTTCAGTCAGATAATCATTGTCATGTTTGGTTAAAAATTCAAAGACAAATTCATTATAGGCATAGGGGTCCAGCTGACCTTTTTTATAATCTTCATAGAACTTGTCATTCATGGCACGGTGATGAACAGGGTCAACCAGGCCCTCGTTGACCAAGAACTCTCCCCAAGAATGATCCGAATCTGTATTTAACAAGGTGTGATCGAGATCAAATAGCGCCAATTTCATGAAAATACTCGTAAAAACTGAAATTTAAGAAAAAAATTGTAAATCTATCTCCGCTAGTCGATAGAAATTCGTTAAGATCATAGCAATTTTAACATTTTTAAACTTTGCTTTTTTCGTGCTGGATACAGAAATAAAAATCCCCGAGGGCAAAGGCATAAATTACACAATATTAGGTGCCAAATGATCGACTCTGAAGGTTTCCGACCGAATGTCGGGATCATTTTGGCAAACGATGCTGGACAGGTTTTATGGGCGAAGCGCATTGGACACAATGCATGGCAATTTCCACAAGGAGGTATCCAATATGGAGAAACCCCTGAGCAGGCACTCTATCGTGAGCTGAGAGAAGAAGTTGGCTTACTGCCCGAACATGTCCAAATTATAGCGCAAACCAAAGGCTGGCTGCGTTATCGTTTGCCACACCGGTACATTCGTACGGATTCAGATCCGGTGTGTATCGGCCAGAAACAAAAGTGGTTTTTACTCAAATTGACGGCGTCAGTACAGAACATTCAACTTGATCTGTCTGACCCGCCCGAATTTGATCAATGGCAGTGGGTCAGTTACTGGTACCCGCTCGGTCAGGTCGTGAATTTTAAACGTGACGTATACCGCAAGGCCATGGTAGAACTGTGTCAGCAACTTCCCAAGGAAAAACCTTAAGAATTGCATAAATATGCAGATTTTTTAGGCAGTTATTGTTATAAATAAAGAAGATACCGGACCCTAAATTACGAAGGAGCAGCGCGAATGTCGAATATGCAACTGGATACCCTGAGACGTATTGTTCAAGAGATCAATGCGTCAGCCAGTTTGCACGAATCGCTCGACATTATGGTTAATCAGGTAGCCCAGGCGATGCAGGTCGATGTCTGCTCCATTTATCTGCTGGATGAGCGCAACCAGCGCTATCTACTGATGGCATCTAAGGGTCTAAAACCTGAAGCGGTGGGCCATGTGTCGCTGCAAACTGGTGAAGGTCTGGTGGGGCTGGTCGGACAGCGCGAGGAAATCGTCAACCTCGACAATGCTCCGAAACATGAACGCTTCCTTTATCTACCTGAAACCGGGGAAGAAATTTATAACTCTTTCCTTGGCGTTCCGGTCATGTACCGTCGTAAGGTCATGGGCGTTCTTGTGGTTCAGAATAAAGAACCTCAGGATTTCTCAGAAGCTGCTGAATCCTTCTTAGTGACGCTCTGTGCTCAGCTCTCTGGTGTAATTGCCCATGCCCATGCAGTCGGCAATATTGATGTGTTCCGCAAGCCCAGCAATCTGCCTGCTTATAAAACCTTCCAGGGTGTATCAGGCTCAGGTGGTATTGCTCTAGGTCGTGCCGTGATCCTCTATCCGCCAGCAGATCTGGGAGCAGTTCCGGATCGTGAAGCGGATGACATCAGCGAAGAGCTTGCCCTGCTCGACAACGCGCTAAATTCCGTACGTGAGGAAATCCAGTCTCTCGATGACAAGATGCAGGATGCTCTCATGGCTGAGGAACGTGCACTGTTCAGTGTGTTCCTGCGTATGCTGGACGAAAATGCCCTGCCAGCTGAAATCAAGGAACTGATCCGTGAAGGTCACTGGGCGCAAGGAGCGGTACGAATTGTCATTGAAAACCATGTGGCGCAGTTTGCCCAGATGGAAGATGACTATTTACGTGAACGTGTGGCTGACCTGAAAGATTTAGGCCGCCGGATTCTGGCTAAATTACAGGAAGCTGATGAAAGCCATCGTGAACTGACCGATGAAAGCATCCTGATTGGCGAGGAAATTTCGACCGCAGCGCTGGTAGAATTACCCGTTGATAAAATTGCAGCTATTGTCACCACTGAAGGTGCAATGAATTCACATATGGTGATTGTCGCGCGTGCACTCGGGATTCCGACCGTAGTGGGCGTAACCGAATTACCTATCAATACCCTTGATGATGTCGAAATGATTGTTGATGCGCATCAGGGTCGGGTATTTATCAATCCGCCACGTCGTCTGCGTACCCGTTATAAAGAAATTCAGAAAGAAGAAGAACAGCTCGCCAAAGATCTGCGTCAGTATGAAACCAAGGATGCGATTACCCCAGATGGTGTGGCTGTACGCTTGTTCGTGAATACAGGCTTGATGATTGATGTGGTGCGTGGTGTACAGCGCGGTGCCAAAGGTGTCGGTTTATACCGTTCTGAAATTCCGTTTATGCTGCGCGACCGCTTCCCGGGTGAAGAAGAACAGCGTGCCATTTACCGCCAGCAACTTACTCATTTCGCCAATAAACCGGTGGTGATGCGTACCCTCGATATTGGGGCAGATAAAGACCTGCCATATTTCTCGATTGAAGAAGAAAATTCGGCATTGGGCTGGCGCGGGATTCGTTTTACCCTCGATCATCCAGAAATTTTCTCTTCGCAAATTCGTGCGATGTTAAAAGCCAGTATTGGACTGAATAATCTACATATCCTGCTGCCAATGATCACCAGTGTCAGCGAAGTAGAAGAAGCACTATATTTGCTGGAGCGTGACTGGGTTGCAGTCCAGGAAGAAGAACAGGTCAAGATCACCAAGCCTAAAATTGGTATCATGCTAGAAGTGCCGAGTGTCCTGTATCAGATTGATGAATTTTCTGAATTTGTCGACTTCTTCTCGGTCGGCTCTAATGACTTGACCCAATATTTACTGGCAGTGGATCGTAATAACCCGCGTGTCGCCAACGTTTATTCGCATTTGCACCCTGCCGTTTTACGTGCCCTGACCCGTTTAGTACAGGATTGTCATCGTAATGAAAAACCGATCAGTATATGCGGGGAAATGGCAGGTGATCCGATTTCGGCTGTGCTGCTGATGGCCATGGGTTTTAATACCCTGTCAATGAGTTCAAGTAATATTCTGCGGGTGCGTAAGACGATTTGTCATGTCCCTATGTCGGATGCTCAGGACTTATTGGAACATGTGCTAAAACTGGATAATCCGCTGGTCGTAAAAAGCTGGATGGAACATTATTTCCGTACGCATGGTCTGGGAGATATGGTGAAAGGCGCGACCCGAATCGTGGGAGCTTAAGCTGCTGAATTTAGCAAAACTGCCATAAAAAAGGGAGATAGTCATTTGAGTATCTCCCTTTTTTGTGCTTGCTATAGCCACGTTTTGCATCTTTTTTGCGGTCTGTAAACACTTGGCTTTTGTTGACCTCATGCATATGTTTGGCCACAAAGTTATGTATTACTGCTTCTGGTAGCTGCTTTTTCTTTGCCATCTTTTCACCTGTTTTTTGACATAGCATCTGAATTGACACTGTGCATATATTGCGCTCTATTCAGTATATTTCAAGTGGTTTTCAATATTTTTAGGATTTGAGAATAACCTTTAACAAGAAGCTATTCTCTCCTCCTTTTTAATATTTTATGAAGATGAGTCTTGAGCTAAAGCCCGTTCCAAAATCCTCTCTACATCTACTTGTTTGGCACTCATCATACCTACTACTCGTCCATGAAACTTGCTGTATCGGGTCTGAATAAATGCATTAAAAATAAATTCAGGTGCATGACGTTGCAGTAATACGGCTTGGGCTAAAATAGTCAAGCGGCTGACCAGACTACGCCCCATAAATTGCAGTTCATCTGCAGGCTGCTGAAACAGTTTAAACAGCGTCTGAAGTTCCTGTTTCAGTATTTCATCCTGCATTGCAGTAGCAGCCAAATCCTGAAACAGTATTTCAATCGATTCCGGTTCACGACCAATGGCACGCAGTACATCCAGACACATGACATTGCCTGAGCCTTCCCAAATGGTATTCACTGGCGCTTCTTTGAAAATTCGTGCCATGATGCCATGATCGACATAGCCATTACCACCAAAGACTTCCATGGTTTCACCGGTCAGTTCTACGGCACGTTTGCAGATCCAGAACTTGGAAGCCGGGGTCATAATTCGCTTCCAGGCCAGTGACAAGGCATCATCATTTTCATAACAGGAAGCCAGATAGAAACTCAACTGCATCGCTGCTTCTGTTTCCAGTGCCAGATCAACCAGCACCGCCTGCATTAAGGGCTGTGCTGCCAGATGCTTGCCAAAAGCCTTACGCTGTCGGGTATAGGCCAGACATTGCACCAGCGCCTGACGTAACATCGCAGTACTGCCAACCGAGCAGGTCAGACGGGTGTAGTTCGCCATTTCAATAATGGTGGGGATACCCCGTCCTGCTTCACCGATCATGATGCCCCAAGCTTCCTGAAACTCGACTTCCGAGCTGGAATTGCTACGATTCCCAACTTTGTCTTTGAGTCGCTGTACATGAATATTATTCTTGGTTCCATCTTCACGCCAACGTGGAACAAAGAAACAGGCCAGACCATCCTGTTCAGTTTTCGCCACCACCAGATGAGCATCACACATCGGTGCCGAAAAAAACCATTTATGGCCGGTCAGCAGATAAGCCTGCCCTCGACCTGATTCACCAATGGGCACGGCAAAGGTTTCATTCGCCCGAACGTCGGAACCGCCCTGCTTTTCAGTCATCCCCATACCCAGCCAGATTGATTTTTTTTGGGCAATCGGCAGATCACGTTCATCGTATTCAGTAGATAATAATTTATCGCCGATTTTGGCCCAAAGTTCCGGTTCACGCTGGATCAAGGGAATACTGCCGAGGGTCATCGAAGTCGGGCACAGACTGCCACATTCTACCTGTCCACTCAGGTAAAACCGTGCTGCCCAGTCGACCCATTTAGATTTTGATTCAGCCTGATTAAAAGGATGTGCATGACTATCAAACTGACGATTAATGCGCATCCATTGATGCCATGCAGGATGAAATTCAATATAATCACGACGGCGACCCCGGGCATCAAAAGCATGCAGAATAGGCGTATGCCGGTTTGCCAGATCGGCATATTGATAATATTCTGATGAACCCACCACCTGCCCCATTTCATTTAAAATTGTCTGATCCTGACTACCATAGCTCTGCAAAATTTCCTGCAAAGTGGCGTCAGTTGCAAACAGGTTATAGTCCTGTTTTTCATCAAACTGATTGCTGATCTGATGGGTTGTCCATGTGTTCATCTTCTCTTCCTTAATCTTCATTTTTGTTGTGTGGTTTTCAGTCCAGTATAGAGAAAAAGTGGCGAATACCTATTAAGTTTTCAGTAAGACCATCTATTTTTCATGACTGGTCGTTCTATGAGCTGATTGACCAATAAAAATTCAGGTAATAAAAAACCGGCCCTACGACCGGTTTCCTATTTCAAGATCGAAAAATTATCGTTTCACATCAAAACGGTCTGCATTCATGACTTTGACCCATGCCTTGACAAAGTCACGCACGAATTTTTCTTTATTGTCATCCTGAGCATATACTTCTGCATAAGCACGAAGAATCGAATTCGAACCAAAGACCAGGTCTACACGTGTTGCAGTCCATTTCTTCACACCTGTCGCACGTTCAACAATGTCATACTGGTTACGGCCAGTTGCTTTCCATTGATAGTTCATATCCGTCAGGTTCACAAAGAAGTCATTGCTTAAGACACCAACATTGTTGGTGAGGACACCTTCTGGCGCACCACCATAGTTGGTTCCGAGTACACGCATACCCCCAACCAGCGCAGTCATCTCAGGTGCAGTCAGCCCTAACAGTTGTGCACGATCGACTAGCAGCTCTTCAGCCTGAACCACATATTCATCTTTTAGCCAGTTACGGAAACCATCGTATTTCGGTAACAGGTCTTCAAATGAATAGGCATCTGTCTGTTCCTGAGATGCATCGCCACGGCCCGGTGTAAATGGCACCTTGATATTTACACCTGCTGCTTTGGCTGCCTGTTCAATTGCTGCGCTACCGCCCAATACAATCAGATCGGCAATACTGACTTTCTTCTCAAGACCTGCCTGAATCTCTTCAAGTTTGTTCAATACTTTATTCAAACGTTCCGGTTCATTCCCTTCCCATTGACGTTGTGGCTCTAGACGGATACGTGCTCCATTGGCACCACCACGATAGTCCGAACCACGGTAAGTACGTGCGCTATCCCAAGCCGTATTGATCAGTTCGGTTGGGGTTAAACCACTGATTAGTAATTTTGCTTTGAGTTCTTCAATTTCAGCCTCAGACAAGGTGTAGTCCACTTTTGGAATTGGGTCCTGCCAGATCAGATCTTCAGCCGGTACGTCTGGGCCAAGATAACGGGATTTTGGCCCCATATCACGGTGGGTCAGTTTAAACCATGCGCGTGCAAACACTTCAGAGAAGTAGGCCGGATCACGATAGAAACGCTCTGAAATTTTACGGTATTCCGGATCAATTTTCAGTGCCATGTCAGCGTCAGTCATCATCGGATTACGGCGTACACTGGTATCATGCGCATCAAATGGTTTGTCTTCTTCCTTGATGTTAATCGGCTCCCACTGTTTCCCGCCTGCCGGGCTGACAGTTTTTTCCCAATCATAGTTGAGCAACAGATAGAAGAATTCATTGTCCCATTTGGTTGGGTTGGTGGTCCAGGCACCTTCCAGACCACTGACCATGGTATTCGCCGCGTTACCAGTCCCTTCCGGGTTATGCCAGCCCAAGCCCTGAAATTCGATATCTGCGCTTTCAACATCTGGTCCAAGCAAATCTGCTTTACCATTACCGTGTGACTTACCTACGGTATGACCACCTGCGGTCAAGGCAACTGTTTCTTCGTCATTCATGCCCATACGGTCGAAAGTGACTCGCATATCCTGTGCCGTACGTAAAGGATCCTGTACACCATCCACTCCTTCAGGATTGACATAGATCAGACCCATTTGCACCGCAGCAAGAGGATTTTCTAGCGTTGAACGATCTTGGTTATTTTCATAACGGCTTTCGGTCGGTGCCAGCCATTGGCGTTCATCACCCCAGTACACATCTTTTTCAGGATGCCAGATATCTTCACGACCACCAGCAAAACCGAAAGTTTTCAAACCTGCAACTTCATAGGCCACTGTCCCTGCGAGGATAATCAGGTCACCCCAAGAGAGCTTGTTACCGTATTTTTTCTTGATCGGCCATAACAGACGACGGCCTTTATCGGTATTGACATTATCGGGCCAGCTGTTCAACGGTGCAAAACGCTGGTTCCCCGTATTGGCACCACCACGTCCATCCTGCTTACGGTAAGAACCTGCCAAGTGCCAGGCAGTACGAACAAACATACCAATATAGCTGCCATAATCTGCTGGCCACCATGCCTGGCTGGTCGTGATCAGTTCACGCAGATCTTGTTTTACTGCTTCAAGGTCAAGGGAATTAAATGCTGCTTTATAATCAAAGTCGGGATCAAAAGGATTGGTTTTTCTATCGTGTTGAGAAAGAATGTCGAGGTTAAGCGCATTTGGCCACCAGTCCGTATTGTGTGAGCTGGCATTGCTTGCCGCTGTACCTTCGTGTTTTTGATGAAATGGGCAGCCTGATGCTTGCAAATCTTGTGTCATTTTGTAGCTCCAAAACTTTATAAAGTCTGTTTGATCTGAACTGTTTAAACATCTTATTTACTTCAACATAACTGTTTTCCGTGACAAGTTAAAGTAAGTTTTACGAATACAAAAAATCGGTTTCTTCTATCTAAAAGCTTGTAAAGTCATTCATTATTTATTTTTGCAATTTTCTAGGAGAAATTGCAGAGAACTGGTGAATTGATGAAAATTAAACCATCCTCAAGATTGCTTTTGTTATTCTACTAAAGTTATAGAGGATAGATGTAAGGAAGGCGCTCTAGCGACAACATGAGTCTAGCAATCATTACAAAGATTGATTTGAATCCTGAGATTTTTAGCTCAAAACTGAGTTTATATTTCTGTTTGCTGGTGTCTTTACTGATATCAGTGGCATAAAAATAGATGCCGCTACGCCTATTTAAAACAGTGATCTGAATATGCAGTTTAAAAGGCTGTTATTTGAAGATATTTTCTATCCACATCAATTAAAAAATAGCTTCTTATACACGTCCTTGGGTACGTTCCAGCCAGACGGCCTGAGTTTGTGGTTTCACAAACAGGGTAATAATTTCCGGATGGATCTGTTTGATCTGCGCTTCGATCCGGTTGACGCAGGCTTCAATTTCATCCGAATTCAGATTATCCATAAACTCCAGGCTTAAAGAGGCAATCACCTGATGTGCACCGATCTGTTCGGTTAGTACCCCGTTGGCACTAAATACTGCGATATCCTCCTGCGCAATCAGCAGCACATTTTTCCGCAGTTTTGGATCGGCAGTTTCACCAAGTAACAGCCCTTTTGTTTCACGCGCCAACAGCCAGGCCGATACAGCCAGTACCACACCAATCAGAATTGAGGCCACCCCATCCAGCTCAGGGATATTTAGCTGATGTGCGAGGAAAATACCCACCAGCGCAATAAAAAGTCCGATCAATGCAGCCGTGTCCTCAAATAACACGGTAAAAGTTGTTGGGTCTTTACTGCGTCTAAAAGCTTCAAAATATCCCATTTTGCCTTTGTGTTTGCGAAAGGCTTTTAAAGCCACGAACCAAGAAGTTCCTTCACATAAAATCGCAATACCGAGCACAATATAGTTGATCATCGGGTCCCGCATTTCTTCAGGATGGATGATGTGCTGGATACCCTGATAGATTGATACAATGGCACCCAAAGCAAAGACCATTAAAGCGACAATAAAGGCCCAGAAATATAGCTCACGACCATAGCCAAAGGGATGCAATGCATCGGGGCGTTTTTGAGATTTTTTCATGCCGTGCAGCAGCAGAATTTCATTCAGGGTATCCACAACCGAATGAATAGCTTCACTCAACATGGCAGAACTGTTGGTAATATAGGCCGCGACAAATTTAACCAGTGCGATTGCCAGATTGCCAAACAGCGCAGCATATACCACAATTTTATTAGATTCAGATGACATGCAAATTTGTCCTGGTTTTTATTGTCAAACAGATGGATCTATTTGATTTTTCATTTTATCTATTTGCATCTTAATAAACTGCCGGCATAAATTGTTTATCGTTTTGTTGTTCTCATTTTTTCCAAGAATCTTCATCCTTACAATGTTTATCACCTGTACTAATCAGCATATCAGCACACTTTTGACTGGAATTGTGAACATAATCAGTATGTATTCGCCTCATTTGCTGAATGATGTATAGGTCCTGAGTATCTTTCATTAGATTATTGACTATGAGGATGTGCAGCAGGTGCAACTGTTCCATGTGGAACATCAGCAGCAAATTTTGGGTTTGATGCACATTACTGAACAATGCGGGAAATACTGTTTATTGTATCTGATGCGACTATCTTTGACTTAAAGCCTGGATTTGAGCTCATCTGCCGTTCTGAAAGGGATAGAAAAGACATCCCTACCCGGTTCTGCATCAAAAACCAGAAAGGAAGCCCTGGCTTCCTTTCTAAATATTTTTTTAATTTGAATAATACAGTTTAGGATTTAGAAAAATACTGCTCGCGCCATTCCTTCCAGAAATACATCACAATTCCAAACATCACGATCACAATGCCAATAAAGGCATTTGGGCTAATGTGTTCATTATTTAAAGTTGCTCCCAAGACCAACGCAATCACAGGTGTCATCACATTGCTTAAAGACACTGTCGACGCTGCCAAACGACGAATGAGCCAGAAGTAGCACAGCATTGCCACAATGGACGACAAAATCATAGTAAAGACAAACCCAATGATGGCATTGGTACTTGGTATTTGAGTCGGAAAATGTTGCCAAATAAAGGGAATCAATGCCAAGGAACCTAGCGCTGAAACAATCAGAGAACCCGTGGCTTGTGACATTGGTTTCAGTGGTGCATTAATTTGTTTGACCCAAAAAATGGAGCTGATATAAGAGATCATACTAATCACCATCAGTACCACGCCCCAAGGATTCACATTGCTTTCAGCAGAGTCGGCAAATACAAACGTTAAGCCACTCACCGCAACCCCCATACCGAGCCATTGCAACCACACCAATTTATGAGTCTTTAAAATCACATGACCGATTAAACCCGCAATCAGCGGTGACAAGCCAAAAATTAATGCCATCAAACCTGAAGTTAAGTAATTGGCAGCAAGATAAATAAACAGCTGTGCGCCAATCAAGTTCAAGCTACCTGCCAAATAACTTTTCATGGACACTGCGTCAAATGGCAGCGGATCACGCATGATTTTAAGTAGGGCTAAGGCAATCAGGGACGCACCAAAATAACGGATGATCAGCACCCACATGGGATGCACTTCCGCCACACTCCAGACAATCGCAAGTGGCGTCGCTGCCCAAATGAGTACCAGCAGAGCATAAATACTTGCGGTGACGATCATGGGAGATGATGAATTTGAACTCATAAACTGCTCAATAAAAATGTATTAGACAGAATCGAACCAAATTTATGTTCAAATCTGCATTCAACAATACGGGGAGCGGCAGGGATGCCGCTGGATCGTTTGGGGTATAGGGATATACCCTCAAACGATCAAAAGATTTTTGTTACTTTTAATCTTTTAAAAGTAAAAATCACCTATACGCAAACTTTACTCAAATATAATGACAACTAAGGTCGTGACAACAAAGTAAAGTGCATAAAAAAGCAGACCTAGGTTGCCCAAGGTCTGCCCTTTTGTAAACTCATAAATAACGCAAAGTTATTTCACAAGCTTACGAAGATCTTGGCCTAGATCCAAATATTTATCTGCTTCAAATGCAGCTTGCTTGCTAATCAATTTTTTCAAATGACGCATTTCTTTGGCGGCATTCACAGTAATACCACCCACGATCACGCCTTCAGTCACACCGAAAAGTACGAATGTAGATTCAGCACGAAGTTCAGGTTTGATTTCACCACGAACATGCCATTCAGCTGCTGCCATATCACCTACGAATTGGTAGTTGATATCAAGCTGATCTGTCCAGAACCATGCTGGGTTTGGTGTTGGATGCTCAACGCCCATCACATGACGTGCAAAAATACCTGCTTGAAGATTGGCATTTTCCCAAGTCTCAACACGGCGGTGGTTACCACAGTCACGAAGCTGAGTCGCAACGTCACCCGCTGCATAAATGTCAGGATTTGAGGTTTGGCAGTTCTCGTTGACTTTAATTGCAAGATCAACGTCTAGACCTGCTTTAACCGCAAGCTGTGCATTTGGCACAATCCCAATACCGTACACTACAGCATCTGCACGAAGTTCTTCGCCGTCACCCAATGTCACCACGATTTCTTCGCCATCCAATTTGCAGTCTGCAATTGAAGTTGAAAGACGAACATCCACACCTGCTAATTTTTGCTGTTCAAGCAAGAATTCGCTCAGGATGCGTGGCGATGAACGACCCATCACCATTGGACCCATTTCAATCACGGTCACTTCACATTCTTTAAAACGTGCAGATGAAGCAAGCTCAAGACCGATTACGCCACCACCGATTAAGATTAAACGGCAACCTGGTTGTAATACCGGAACTAAAGCTTGTGAGTCTTCAAGGTTACGCAGCGTATAAACGTGTTTGCCAAGTGCATCGAAGTTTGGCAAACGACGTGCCGCACCACCTGTTGCAAGAAGCAATTTATCATAAGCAACAACGTCACCATTTTGAAGTTCAACCGTTTTAGCCTCAGCGTTAATTTTTTGCACGCCATTGCCACGGATGGTTTCAACCCCAAGTTCTGCCAGTTTTTCTTCTGACAAAATTTCGATCTTGGTTTCTTCAGGACGCAAAATCACGTCTTTAGACAGTGGCGGACGCTCATAAGGAAGATGCGTTTCATCACCAATCAGAATGATTTTACCTTCGAATTTGTTAGCACGAAGTTCTAGGATTGCGCTTGCACCAGCTTGGCCAGCACCCACTATCACGATGGTTTCGATGTTGCTCATGTGTAAATTAACCTTTTAGCTCTGCAGATACGATACCGAAGCCTGCAATCCATTCACTGATGTCTTCATAGCAGTGTGTTGTCATGTCGTATTCGCCAATTTCACTTAAGGCAGCAAATGCAGCCATCCATGAGCGAACTTCTTGACCACCACGACCACCGTCACGACGGATTTCAGCTTCTGTCATTGCTTCCATCGCAGCAAAATCAGCATTCTTGAATTTTTCAAGCAATGCGATATCCCATTCAGGGCTGAGTGGAACGGCAACAGAGGTATCACCAGCAGCCAATTTTTGACCGACTGCAATAATTTTTGCTTGACGTGCTTCACGTGCTTCAGAGCTTGGATTACGACCTGCAATCAGGAATTCTTCAACTTCTGGTGGCACTGAACCCATTTGTGGTGTTGGTGGATCATGAGACAGACCACCTGTACCTAAAACAAGGACACGTTCATTTTCAAGGTTTAAAGACTTGATGAATTGACCTACAGCACGGCCTAAAGCGATCGTACGCTTAGTCGTTGGCATTGGTGCTGCAGCACCATTAATGAAAATTGGAATCGTTGGATAACGATCAAGTTTGCCTTCACACAGGAAGTGCAATGGCTGAGTCACGCCATGGTCGGCTTGCATACGGTAAGAATACGCAACGTCCACGCCCTCATCGAGTACACGACGAACCAAGCCCAAAGCTTTGTCTTCAGGTACATCGATATGGTCGTTGTCTTTACCGTAGTCCCAGTCACCTGCTGCTTTTGCACGGATACCCACGCAGAAACTTGGCATCAGGTCATAGAAGAAACCATTGAAATGGTCAGGACCAAAAGTAATGATCAGGGTTGGGTCGTAAGCTTTTACTTCAGCAGACAATTTTTCAAAAGCATCACGAACTTTTTGTTCTTGTGCCTTGTCTTGCGGTGAAGCAAATTCCATTAAAGGACTGTGCGATGCACAAATAAGTTTAACGGCCATGAGAGACTCCTTAAAAGGAAGGCAGCCAAGAGGAGGCTGCCGGTAAGTCTATTTGATTTAGACTAGATTTTTATTCGTCAAAGAAACCGGCACGTGGTTGACGTAAACCACGAATCCCCAGACCACATTCTGCATTGATCAGAACACCAGTCAGTGGACGGTTATTTTGACGAGATGCCAAGAGCACATATGAACCCGTCATATCTTCCGGCTCAGGTAAGAAATTCAGTGGCATACCACGTGCGATTTTCTCAGGATCACGTGCATCAAGCAGACCAAGATTTTCCTGACCCAATGATGCAGCACCTTTGATGTTCACATTCATACCTGATGGCGCAACGGCGTTCACTCGTACTTTAGGCGCAAGCTCGTAGGCCAGTTCTTTCATAATACCCACACCGGCATGCTTAGATGCAGTATATACAGGGCCTCCGCCAGCAGAGTACAGTGCCGAATTAGACAAAGTAAATATGATAGAACCTTCAGAAGCGATCAATGCATCCAGTGCAGCCTTCGCACCCAGGATCAGAGATTTGGTATTAATTCCCATAATCTCATCAAAGGCTTTTTCCAGCTGCTCACCAGAGGTATTGACGATATCTGCGTAGTGATCCCAGATACCGGCATTGCCGACGAAGCAGTCGAGTTTACCGAAACGCTCTACAGTCGCTTGAACAGCGCGGACATTGTCTTCATAGCTGGCCACATCACCGGCAATCGCAAGCACGCGATCACCGAAATGTTCTTTCAGCGCATCGACTTTAGACTGTGAACGTTGAAGAACAGCTACTTGTGCGCCCTCTTCCAGGAAACGTTCTACCAGTGCCCAACCGAGACCTGAACCACCACCCGTGATCAGTGCAACTTCGCCTTGTAGCCAACCCATGATTACTCTCCTGCCATCTCTACGTATAACGCACCATCTTCAAGTACAACTGGGAATGTTTGAATTGGGTCAGTTGCTGGTAAGCAAAGTGCATGACCTGTTTTCAAACAGAAACGAGCTGCATGAAGTGGACATTCCACTGTACCGTCGTCTTCAAGGTAGCCTTCAGACATAGAAGCATTACCGTGTGAACAGCGGTCGTTCATTGCGAAGAATTCGCCACCGTTGTTGAATACTGCAAGCGCTTCGATACCGTTTACGCCGCAATCCACTTTTAACGCTTCGCCTTCGTCTAATTCGTCAACTTGGCAAACAAAAATCTTATTCATTAGAAGAACACACTCAGGTTATGTGAGTTATAGGTAACTTGGTCAAGCGTGATCTTACGGTTGAAGATCTGGAAGCCCAGGCCGCCTTCAACTTTGCGGATCTTGTCATGACGTTTACCACAGTAAATCGTAACGTCTTTCTCTTTCTGAGTACGGTACAGTAGGTATGTCACGTATACATCGTATTCGCCTTCAACTTCAGTCGGCTCAACAATCACGTTGCTCACCATGTGAGTGGTACGTGATGGAGGCTCTTCAGCCCAAGCCATACCAGTTTCCAGACGTGCAACACGACGTTCCAGAAGATCTTTCGTATCGTTGAATACCCAGGTAGTAGGTGGTTCAACTGAACGACGACGGTCACGCGTTTGAGCGTTTGGTGTAGTACGTAGCGTGTAAGAAATATCTTCAGCTAGCGTGTCTAACCACTCGCGGAATTTCCAGTCATCAAGAAGCTTGGCTTCTTGATACAGGAACTGACTAATTTGGTGATGAAGTTCTAAACTGATTTGACTCATTTCATAAGCTCCTTCTCATATTCGTCAGCCGCAGCTTCAACGTCTTCCCATTTTTCATGAATCAATAAATCTGCCCAACGGCGGTACATACCACGTGCTGCAGTTTCAGAGAAAATATAGTTAGTGATACCCGGGATACCATCTTCACGTACTTTCTCGTTGCCTTTACCCATTTCCATAATAAGTTTGTTTTGACGCGCTTTGTAACCACGTAAAACTTTTTGGATTTCGATCCAGTTTTCAGAGTCATCTTGCTCCAGGAAGCCTGCAGGACCGAAGGCACGAGTTGCAGAACGTTCAAATGCTGCTTGTACATCTTCTGGTGCGTCCGCATCACAGATACAGAATGCCCAAACTTCAGTTTTGTTTGGACCACGTGGGTGCCATACACGAAGAGTCGCAGTACCGTTCAACCAAGACAATGTAGGGAACATGGTGTTGTGACCCGCTAAACGAAGCGCACGAGTTTCACCTAGGCGTTCTTTCACTTCTTCGTAAGTTTCACGGAAGTAGTTCGCTACTTCACCGTCAACCCATACGTTTGCATCTGGTTTCTCTGTGAAGAAGAAGCCTGAACCGTGACCACGTGAACCGTATTGGATCGCGTCTTTCGCAGTTTCCCAAACTGGACGAGCAGTTTGTGCAGCACCTAATTTCTTAGAAGATTCGTCATCTGGTTTTGCACCAAGTACCTGAATTGCAGATGCGTGAGAGAACAACGCGTGGTATTGGTCAGATGCGAACTGTTCGGCTGCAAATTTCCAGTTACACTCGATTTCCCATTTGTGTACACCACCCACGATCACAGTACCGCCTTCACGACGATCGACAACACCGTCCAGGTACCAAGCGATATCGCCCATGTATTCTTCTAGATCTGGCGTAGTTTCATCCCAGCATCCGAAGATCAGGCCTTTGTATGATTTAACGCGGTTAACTTCTACCAGACCCCATTGCTCTTTACATGCACCATGTGGGTAAGCACGATCTTCAAGCGGAATGTCTTTTAGAGAACCGTCAATACCGTATGACCAGCCGTGGTACGGGCAAGTGAATGCACGTGTATTACCACAGTCAGCAAAGCTCACACGCATAGAACGGTGACGGCACTGGTTTAAGAATGCTTTGATTGAGCCGTCTTTTTGACGTGCCACGATGATTGGATCTTCACCCATATAGGTATTGAAGAAGTCACCGGCCTTAGGAATCTGGCTTTCATGGCAAAGGAACAACCATGTACGACCGAAGACACGTTCAAGTTCTAATTCGTAAATGTCAGGATCTGTATAGATAGATGGCGTGATACGTCCATTTTGTGCATCGACTAAAGCGTCGATTTCGCGCACATCAATTTTTCCACTCATGAAAAGCTCTCCTGTGACCAGATATGGCACAAAGTAATAGACTCAACTTTTCAACGATGATGGATTTTTGAGTGAATTTGCGGAAATATTTTTTTTGTTTTGATTAATAGATTTCACCAATTAATCACTTGGCGATATTCTCCATTAAAACACTTTTTTTACGACACATTCATTTACTTTGTGAATGGTAAAATAAGCTTCACCATATAGTTGCTTATGCACTATACTGCCTGAAAATTATAGTAATACATTTTTTGGATTACTCGGCGGGCTAGTTTTATGGAATTACGACATCTTCGTTACTTTATTACCGTTGCTGAAGAACTGAACTTTAGCAAGGCGGCACTCAAACTTTATACGGCACAGCCTTCTTTGAGTCAGCAAATCAAAGACCTGGAAGAAGATGTCGGCGTAAAGCTACTCAACCGTACTAAGCGTAAAGTCGAACTCACTGAGGAAGGTGCTGTATTCCTTGAACAGGCACGCCTGACGCTGGCTCAAGCAGATAAAGCGATTGCCATGGCACGCCAGGTATCACAAGCCAAGCAGCAGATGCTGCGCATTGGTTTCGTTCCTGTAGCAGAGATGAAAATCTTCCCTTATGTGCTGCCAAATCTGCGCGTTCAAAATCCAGACCTGAAAATTGAACTGCTCAGCCTGAATAACACTGAACAGATGAAACTGCTCAAAAAAGGTGAGCTAGATCTGACCTTTACCCGTCATAACTTCAACAGTGACGAGATTGAAAGCCAGTTTGTCATTCGTGAACCGTTAATCTTTATTCTTCCGAAAGATCATCCACTTGCGAAATATGACCGTATTCCGGTGAAAGCCCTCAATGGCATTGATTTTATTATTCCTTCAGCAGAACAGTCATTGACGCTGCACAATGCTATCCTGGACTTCGCTAAAGCCAATGGTATTGAATTTAATATTGTGCAGAAAGCAGACAATATTCTGTTTAACATCAACTCGATCGGGATTGGTTTAGGTTGTACTATTCTGCCAGGCTATATCGCGCCACTGACCATGAACAATACGGTGATTCGTCCCTTAGACGTTGAACTGCCTTATCTGGATCTGTATGTCAGCTACCGTAAAGATGGCAATTCGGTTGCAGTGAAGAAATTCCTTGAATTACTGACACGTGTATTCTATCTCGATATTAATCGCGATCAGTAAAAATAAGCCTTTAGCTTAATCCCGACGCGCTTACTGACAAGCTCAGAGGCGCGTTTTTTATTCCCCCAATTCAAATGTGTATTTTTTAATCAAACAGAAACATCTGTATTTAACGTTTTAATCTATATTTCAGCCAACTGCTGTATTAAAAAAATCTATCAAAATTTCCAAATTGATTATTTAATACTCAAACCACCCCCTGCTTTTACAACTTAAGTCTAATGCGATTTTAAGGGTAAGAAAAAAGGATTTAGACGCCAAAGATATTGTGCAAATTATGTTTAAATCTAAATCAGTGGTTAATGAGAATCACCCTCATTGAATGCATTTAATTTTATCTTTTTAAGTATAAAAAAAGGATGGCTTCAGCCATCCTTTTTCACCGAGCTACGACTTATTTTACGCCGTGAACAGCCAGGTAGTTTTTAATGACAGTATTGAACTCATCTGCTTTTTCAACTTGAGACCAGTGGCCACATTGGCTGAAAATATGTGCATCAGCATTTGGCACGATGTTCAGGATGTCCCAAGTACGAGAAACTGGAATCACCACGTCTTGAGTACCGTGAATCAAAAGTACAGGAACAGTGATGTCTTTCATCTTTTCGAAGTCTAACGGGAATTCGAAACGGTCACGGTCACGTGCGCCTACAACATCCATCAAACGGTTTGATGCATAGTCATTTGCAGCAGAAGCAAAACGTACTTTCACCAATTCATCAGTAATCAGGTCTTTGTTCACAACGAACATAGAAAGTGTCTTTTTGATACCTTCTTCGGTCAATACTGGATTTGCATGTGCTTTGAGTGCAGCAGTCTGTTTTGCACCGCCGGTACCCATAGATACAATACCTAAAACACGCTCTGGATAATCCAGTGCCAATTGGAATGCCAACCAGCCACCTAAAGAGTTACCTACCAACCAGGTTTTTTCAATGCCAAGAGCATCTAGAGTACGGATCGCGTGATCAACCCAGGCACGGATACCATAAGCAGTGTTAGGTGCAACAACAGTTTGACCATAACCAATCGTGTCAATTGCGATACAACGTGCTTGCTCACCAATTGCAGGCAGGTTCAACCACCAGTTTGCAGCAGCAGATACGCCAGTACCAGAACCATGAAGGAATAGAATTGGTGTACCTTCACCAATTTCGTGGTAGTGAGTCAACTCACCTTCTGCAGTTTCAATCCATTTGTCTTCTAAGCCAAAGAATGGATCTGTTTTATAATCAGGGATTTGAACAGTGCTCATGTTGATTCCTCGTACAGTCTTTAGCTTGCGTGTCCATCTATTCAGAGGTCGACGGCAAGTTGACTCTTTAAAAAATGAATTTTTACAGCTTTATATTAACCGCTTAGCACAGCTCAACTGATACAAAATTACGATTGCATACTATAAAAAATATATAATTTAAGATATTGTTTTATATAATTATTTTAAAAATAATTCCTTATGAATACTCAGGCTTTAAATTTCAAATGACATAAAAAAGAGCGGTATTGGTATACCGCTCTTTTAAATTCTCAATTTTAGAATTTATAGGTATAAGTTGTTGCAATACGATGTTCCTGCAAATCAAAGCCACCTGCAATATTGTCATAGTTGGTATCGATGAACATGTATTGGAAACCTAAGCCTTTTAATTTACCTTCAGGAACAACATAATTAACAATTACATTGTTTTCATCTTCCTTACCACGCTTATTGCCAGCACCATTGTCTACGTCCCATCCTTCAAAATGACGTAAAGTTGCAGTTAAACCTTTCGCACCCAGCTCTGAGAAGTCATAGGTATAACCAAGACTCCATGATTTTTCGTCTTTACGAATAAAACTTGCTACAGACCAGTTGTCTAAATATGGTTGTGGAACCCATCCGCCCAGAGTCGGGAACATAGTGGCTCTCGTACCATGATCACCAAACATTTGCTGATAGCCCAACTGAACTGTATGAGCACCCTGATTTACTTTTAGGCCTGCAGAAACCGCCTGGCTATCGATATTGCCATAAAGTTTGTCACCAGATTCACTGTTATCAAAGTAGCGAACGTGTCCATTGAGCTTAGTCTTTTCACCGATAGTTGTTTTATAGTCTGTAGCTACATAATGCTGTTTATAGATATTGGTCACATCGGCATACCAATAGCTACCAGTAAATTTAGGTGTGAATTGATGGTCGATTCCTACGATATACATACCGTCATCAGTGGATAGACCTGCAGCTTCAGCTTTAGCAAAATCATTTTGCGGGAACAGCGTTAAATTTTGATATTGATTATCATAACGCGCATTAATACCATCAATATAAGCCAAGGTCAGTTTAGTGTCTTTGATATCTTTAGATTCTAACCATGCGCCACTATAGGTCGTTAGCAATTGACGAGATGGATCAAAGAACACCACTGGTGACATGGGTTGTAAGTCACCTACTTTCAATTCAGTTTGACCAACTTTTGCTTTTAAGGTTATGCCCAACTTGGCATTATCACGTTCAGTCTTCTGATCTTTGTTGCTATATGGCATGTGAATATCATTCACATTATCAGGAGATTTCAAACCTACGGCATATTGTCCTAATAGATCGGCACCTACCTGAACCCCACCACCGATATCGTGATAACCAGACTTAGCATCTAGTGTTACCGCTTGCGTCCAGTTACCATAGTTTTTTTGAGATTCATTATCATAATTACGTTCTAAATAAAAATTCTTAAATTTTAATTGAACGTTACTGTCGTCAATAAAATCAGCTTGAGCAGCTGTTGTTCCTAAAGTCGCTGTTGCAGCAATGATTGCTATCCATAAATTATGACGACGCATTTTCTTTGTCCTTAACCAACATAAGAAGTAATGGCTGCATCATGCTGAACAACGTATTTATTTAAAATCCGACCACAGTATTAACTTTTTGATCCCAATTATTTTTCTGGATTTATTTGAATATATTTATCATTTCTTTAATATTTTTAAAATCTTAGATATCTTTTATTATTTTACTAAACAATGAAAATAACTCTTTGTTCTATATTTCAAATTCAAGATTAAAAAATATATAAACTCTTTAAAATCTATTTTTTAATAGTTTTTACGTTTAAGGCTTTTTATAATACCCAAAAACTATAAGTTGAATTTATAAAAAATATGATAGCTATTTAATTCAGGGGATTTATTTCGCAGTTCAAATATTTATGTACGACAGCATACATAAGTTATTTCTAAATTTATTTTTAATTGTGTTGCTTAAATATTTTTAAATTTAAAAATAAAAAAGCGCCCTTTCGGACGCTTTTTTAAAACTTGCGTTTTAACAATTAAGCTTGAAGCTCACGTGCTTTCGCCATTGTTAATGCCAAATCTTCGATCATGTCTTCCTGACCACCAACCGTACCACGGCGACCAAGTTCCATCAGGATTTCACGCGCAGAAACGCCATATTTCGCTTCAGCACGTTTCGCGAACAACAGGAATGAAGAGTAAACACCCGCATAACCTAAAGTTGCCGCATCACGGTCTGCACGAATTGGGTTGTGCATCATTGGAATCACAAGGTCTTCAGCAACGTCTTGTACTTTGAACAAGTCAACGCCAGTGTCCATACCCATACGGTTTGCTACAGCAATAAACAGCTCAAGTGGTGTGTTACCCGCACCAGCACCAAGACCAGCAGACGCTAAGTCAACACGTACCGCACCTGCTTGAACAGCAGCAACAGTGTTTGATACACCCATACCTAAGTTATGGTGACCGTGGAAACCAAGTTCGATGCTTGGATCCAAGTGTTGACGTAAGTGACCTACGCGATCGATTACATCTTGAGGAAGCATATAACCTGCAGAGTCAGTAACATAGATACAGTTTGCACCGTAAGACACCATCTTCTTCGCTTCTTCTAAAAGACGCTCAGGAGTTGCCATGTGAGCTAGCATCAAGAAGCCCACGGTGTCCATTTCTAATTTACGTGCAGCAGTGATGTGCTGTTCAGAACAGTCCGCTTCAGTACAATGAGTCGCCACACGAATGGTAGAAACACCAATTTCATGCGCCATTTTCAAATGATCAACCGTACCGATACCTGGTAAAAGTAATGCAGAAATTTTTGCATTTTTCATACGTGGTACAACAGCAGACAGATATTCTTCATCCGTTGCAGCAGCAAAACCGTAGTTCACTGATGAACCACCCAATCCGTCACCGTGCGTTACTTCAATTAAAGGTACGCCGGCATCATCAAGTGCGGTTGAAATGGCAATCATTTGCTCAACAGTGGTTTGATGGCGCTGTGGGTGCATACCATCACGTAAAGTCATATCATGAACAATAATCTTAGACATGTGGTTGCTCCTTAAGCTTCTTTAGTGAAAACGTGTTCAGCAAACATTTCTGCAGTACGCGCAGCTGCTGCTGTCATGATGTCTAAGTTACCTGCATATTTCGGCAAGAAGTCACCAAGACCTTCTACTTCTAAGAAGATTGAAACACGGTTACCGTCAAAAATAGGACCGTTTACAAGTTTGTAACCTGGTACATATTTTTGAACTTCTTTAATCATCGCGTGTACTGATTCAGTGATCGCCGCTTGATCTGGTTCACCTTCAACTAGACAGTGAACAGTGTCACGCATCATTAATGGTGGCTCAGCAGGGTTAATGATGATGATCGCTTTACCTTGTTTCGCGCCGCCAACTTTCTCAATTGCGCCCGCAGTTGTACGTGTAAATTCATCAATGTTTTTACGTGTACCTGGACCCACAGATTTTGTTGATACTGTTGCAATAATTTCGCCATATTCAACAGGTTGAACGCGAGAAACCGCAGCAACCATAGGAATAGTCGCCTGACCACCACACGTTACCATGTTAACGTTTGGCACTTCGCCAGCAGCCAATAACGCTTCTAAGTTTACTGGTGGTACACAGAATGGACCAATTGCCGCAGGTGTTAAGTCGATCATGAGCACGCCAAGTTCATTTAACTTGCGGCTGTTTTCAGCATGAACGTATGCAGATGTTGCATCGAATGCAATTTTGATTTCATCTTCGATTACGTGAGGAAGAAGACCATCTACACCTTCAGCAGTTGTTTTTAAGCCCATTTTCGCAGCACGCGCAAGACCTTCAGATGTTGGATCAATACCCACCATCCATACTGGCTCTAACCATTCGCTACGTTGAAGTTTGTAAAGCAAATCAGTACCAATGTTACCTGGACCGATCATTGCACATTTAATCTTTTTCATGAATGTACTCTCAATATTCGATTATTCAGCAGCAAAAGCAGCTGTTACTGAACCAAAGCCTTCAATCTCAACGACAAATTCGTCGCCTGCATTTGCGACAACCATTGGACCAAGCGCACCCGTTAAAATGATGTCACCTGCAAGCAATGGGCGGCCACGACGTACCATTTCGTCAGCCAACCAAACTGCGGCATTCAACGGGTTTGCAAGACATGCTTTACCTACGCCTTGAGACACCACTTCACCTGCGCGAGTCATGGTCATTTTGCAATTTACAAGGTCAAGGTTGTCGAGTTTCACAGGACGTGAACCCAATACAAAAGCCGCTGAAGATGCGTTATCTGCAACAGTGTCGATTAAACTGATTTTCCAGTTTTCGATACGGCTATCGACCACTTCGACTGCAGGAAGTGCATAGTCTGTCGCACTGATAATGTCTGCGTAAGTATGTTTTTCTTTGGTTAAATCTTCTTTGATCACCAATGCGATTTCTGCTTCAACTTTAGGTTGAATCAAAACACCTGCAGGAATCGCTTCACCATCGCCATAGGCCATGTCGGCAAACAACATACCGAAGTCAGGCTGATCCACACCTAGTTGTGCTTGAACCACTTTAGAGGTCAGACCAATTTTACGACCGACCAGACGGCGGCCTTCAGACAATGCACGTGCTGTATTCACTTCCTGAACGGCATAGGCGATATCCACGTCAGCACTCTCGCCACCCAGTTGTGGGCGAATCGGTGTGATCGCAGTTTTTGATAATTCAGCGCTACGGAGTGCTTGAGCAACTGATTCAACGACAGCAGAATTCGACATCAATGTTTCCTTAAACTGCAAAAATGAGGTTTATACTGGAATCCAGAACCGAGCCAGACCAAGAGCAAAAAACGTTCTGCAATTTGAAAAAGTGGCGGATTCTGAAAAGAGCATAAAAATAAACAGTCTAAGAATCGGAAAATTAATGAATGAATGCCAATAGTTATTTTATTTTTCGCTATAGCTAATAGCTATAAATATTTCTTATGTTAATTCATATAAAACAATAATTTGATTATTAGATCTCTTTCATAAATCAAAAAACGATCTTCTTTTTGGTTAATATTTGCACTTCGGATTTCTTGGCATTCGTGCATAATCTGCGGATGAAATACATCGATTCAAACAAGCTTTCTGATCCTCAGTTCAAGCGATACACAGGCATCTCATGGTCAACTTTCTATTTGATGGTTGAGCAATT
>NZ_PQLP01000140.1:0-1016 GCF_002918965.1 Acinetobacter sp. ACNIH3
GGGCTGAAGGGCTGCAATGCTCTTCTTCTATCCGTTCATTCAACTTGGATTTAAGAGTTCCTATATGCATTGCATATAAAGTTGTTGGGCGACAAGGACACGGGAGCCTATAAGGAATTTATTCCGAAATGGTCATCTGGTTAGGAATAGCCAGGTTAGATTTGAAACTTCTGTTTTAAGTTGAAACCCTGTTCAAGGTGAAACAGTGAGGAGCAGCATAGGATGTGCGATAGTCTCCGTTAATAGCTGAGTGTGTATGCTTGATCGAAGCAAGTGAACAACTTGCGAAAAGTATGCTCATTTCCAATCACGATGGCTGCTGAGAGTACCGTGAGGTACTAGGACTTCGAGCCTAACGGTGGAGAAGTTGGCACCATTTGGCGCAAGCTGAGTGGGTCGCTGGATAGCTTAAACGTGTAACGGCATTAATCGATAGATGCTGATTGGAGTGTAAGAGTTTTACCCTTTATAAAGTTATGTATACATCATATCCCGATAAAACTAAGGAACTACGGTTGGGGGAAACAGGAAGTATGTATGCAAGCGAGAGGATAAACGGTCTGCACATTAAGACACTTTGAAATAACTTGGGAAGCATTGTATAGAGGACTTGAATTGGTTAAAGGTCTGTTAATTTATACAGTGTGGGAGCGATGGCAAGTAGCGCATATAAAGCAGGTTATACCTGTGGAAGTTGTGATAGGGATCTTCATTTGAGGATTTCTATTAAGTGAGATAGCTAGCTTAAAGCGAATCCTAAAACAATCTGATTCATCAGATTGCTCACTGCGAAAGCTTGAGTCGGCACATATGAAAATATGTTCGGCAATATGTTAGAGGAAGGTTAAGGGAATGCTTGGTCGCATTCTTATGTTTGGGCTTGGTCGCGCAAACTAGACCATGATTGATAAGGTATAAGTATTCTGAAGTTTGGTCACTGAAGAAAATTGCTTATATGAAGTTGCCAGGTTCTTTCTAATCTGGCTAATGTTCACACGGACATGAAAAATATAAGT
>NZ_PQLP01000141.1:0-992 GCF_002918965.1 Acinetobacter sp. ACNIH3
GGCAGAGTAAAACTTGAAGTGCGACATAAACCACCTAATTAATTTAAAGGGTTTATGGAGTATATAAAATTGTCATACCATCATCTTAACTTTGAAGATCGTACTGCATTAATGCTTGAGTCAAGAAAAGAAGGCTTTTCAGCCAGAAAATTTGCTGAACTCATTAAAAGACATCCTAGTACGATCTATCGTGAGCTTAAAAGAAATAGCATCAATGACGTTTATCAAGCTCGATATGCTTCTGATAACACCTTCGCTAGACGTAGACGTGGTCACAGAAAACTCAAAATCGATTCAATCCTCTGGAAATTTATTGTTGAAGCGATCCGTTGTTTATGGTCTCCTCAGCAAATAGCAAAGCGTTTAAAGACATTTCCTGATTTGGATCAAACAATGAATGTAAGCCATACAACGATTTATTCAACGATACGAGCATTACCAAAGGGTGAGTTGAAAAAAGACTTATTATCCTGTCTGCGTCATGAAAATAAAAAGCGAAAAGCTAACGGTGAACCTAAAAAAGATTCTATATTACAGGATATTAAAACTATTCATGAGCGCCCAGCCGAAGTTCAAGAAAGAAAAATACCGGGTCATTGGGAAGCTGATTTAATTAAAGGTAAAGACAATAAAAGTTCGATAGCAACACTTATTGAACGAAATACACGGCTCTGTATCTTGGCAACATTACCTGATGCAAAGGCAGAATCAGTGCGCAAGGCTTTAACTGAAGCTCTGAAATATTTACCTGCAGAACTGCGTAAAACGTTGACCTATGACCGTGGACGCGAGATGGCAGAACATAAAATACTTGAAGAAGATTTAGGCATAGATGTATATTTCTGTGACCCACATTCACCCTGGCAAAAAGGCACATGCGAAAATATGAATGGTTTAATTAGGCAATATTTACCTAAAGGGATTGATTTAAATCAGGCAGATCAGCATTATTTAAATCAAGTTGCCATGTCACTGAATACTCGTCCTAGAAA
>NZ_PQLP01000142.1:0-921 GCF_002918965.1 Acinetobacter sp. ACNIH3
GCGAGGCTTTAGGAGAAGCTGCAACTTCTCCAAAAAGCTTGAAAATCATTTCAAAGCCTTTGATTTAGTGTTCTTTTATATCAATAATGGATTCGTTTAATGCCAGCATACTTTTTGAAACACCACCAAAATGTCTAGTTTATGATGGTTTTCACCATCATGGACTGGATATAAATATAGATGCTGATCACTATGTCTGACAAAGAAATTCAACGTCTTGCAGTTCTGCAAGACGTTCGAGATCATCGTATTACACAAGTCCGTGCTGCTGAAATCCTTAATCTTTCAACCCGTCAAATTACCCGGTTATTACAGAAGCTCAATCAAGATGGTGTTTCAAGTATGGCGCATGCCAGTCGTGGTCAACCGGGCCATCATCGCCATGACGATTTATTAAAATCAAAATGTCTTTCCATTATTTCTGAACATCTGCTGGGATTTGGACCTACCTTGGCCCATGAGAAGCTCAGCAGCATGTTTGACCTGAATATCCCGGTAGAAACGCTTCGGCGCTGGATGACTGCAAATGACCTCTGGATTCCACGATCCAAGCGCCTTAAACGTCCATATCAGCCACGTTATAACCGGGATTGCTTCGGTGAGCTAATCCAGATTGATGGCTCATATCATGACTGGTTCGAAGGACGCGCTGCTAAGTGCTGCTTGCTGGTTTATATCGATGATGCCACTGGAAAGCTGTTGCATCTGCGCTTCTGTGAGGCGGAAACGACCTTCGACTATATGCTTTCAACCCGAGCCTACATTGAACAATACGGTAAGCCTCTGGCCTTTTATAGCGATATAATTTTCAAATGAAGAAGCCTACACACAAAATCTACCGCACAACCAATTGGCCCGCATATAACCGAGCACTCATGAGTCGCGGAAATATTGCCATTTGGTTTGATCCTGCTACGCAAT
>NZ_PQLP01000143.1:0-887 GCF_002918965.1 Acinetobacter sp. ACNIH3
GATGCCATTTTTCTTTATACTGTCACTGAGGCAGGTTGGACATTTGATTTCTAGAGTTATTTGCATTTCTCTATTTTATCAAAATTCAACCTGCTTTTTTTTAGCATACTTTTTGATACACCACCGAAAATAGTAGCTATTTAATTTTTTATATTTTAGTTTAAATATAAACATGTTATGTTTAATTTGATCTAATATAAATTTGTGGGCTAAGCACATGACTCAAACACGTCCAAGAATGACCAAATTATTTGAACAGCTTGGTTTAGCTTCTACTGAAGAAGCAATTGCAAAATTCATAGAGAGCCATCAGCTAGCTGGAGATGTTTTTTTAACACAAGCAATTTTTTGGACTGATGCTCAACGTCATTTTTTAGAAGAAAAACTACACTCTGATGGTGAATGGACGACAGTGATTGATCAATTAAATGAGTCTTTACATGAAAATTCAGTAAAATAATTTTCCGTTAGTATTAAGGATCTACATTCTTCCCTGCATTGAATACAACTCATTCATACAGTAGTACTGTTTTGGAGATGGAATCTCTATTATATAAGTAGTAGATTCCTTACTCTGAAATTTGGATTATAAACCCTAATATTAAAAATAATCTTCTTTACCTTCTATCGGCTTTGTTGCACAAAGATTTGAAATGCAAAGCGCCCCTAATTGAGCCAAATTTAAGGCGTAACTTGGGTAAGTGGTCGACCTAATTCCGTAAATCTGTTAAGGACTGCCACACGTGCATGGATCTCATTGACTTGGCTATCAAAACTCCTTGCACTGAGTTTATCTCCTAATAATTTGATGCAATGCATCTTAGTTTCAACCAAACTTCGCCGATGATAGCCTGACCATTTTTTCCATAGTGTCCTGCCTAAACGTT
>NZ_PQLP01000144.1:0-844 GCF_002918965.1 Acinetobacter sp. ACNIH3
TAGGGCGTGTCCTCATTTGGCTTTACACCAAATAAACATGCAAGCAATGTAAATCATAGACTGGTAATTTCGTGCAAGCTTATCAAATCGGGTTGCAATCGCTCGGAAATGTTTTAATCTCGAAAATGCATTTTCAACTAAATGTCTTAATTTATATAGATATTTATCAAACTCCTTATTCGATCTTTTACTATTTGATCTCATTGGAATGATGGGAATCATATCCTTGTTCTGGGCATATATTCTAATGTGCTCAGCATCATACCCCTTATCAGCAATGAGATAAGTTGCCTCGCCTACAGTATCAATCAGTTGTTTTGCAACTTGACTGTCGTGGACGCCACCCCCAGTGATTTTAAAATCAATCGGTAATCCATTCGCGTCGGTTGCAAGATGTATTTTTGTTGTTCGTCCACCACGTGATTGTCCAATTGCTCTTTCGAAACCATTCCGAGCTCCACTTGCATGTTGATGCACGCGTATGTAGCTTCCGTCAATGAATACCCATTCTTGATCCAAGACGCCTCGTAATCTAAAAAAAATTTATTCCACAATCCCTTGCTTGCCCAACGATTAAAACGATTATAAGCAGTTTGCCAAGGACAAAATTCTTGAGGAATATCACGCCATGTGGCGCCTGTACGCAGTTTCCATAAGATCGCTTCCATGATATTTCTACTATTCTTTGAACGGTAGCAACCATGTAATCGCATAGTATCTTGAATTTGCTGCCAGATATCATCGGTAAGAAGAGTACGTGCCATTGAAAATATAGAAATAAAAATAACTCAAAGGAGGATTTTAAGTATTTAAAACCAATTCTTCAAATGAGGACACGCCCTAG
>NZ_PQLP01000145.1:0-841 GCF_002918965.1 Acinetobacter sp. ACNIH3
ACTTGGCTACCAAAACTCCTTGCGCTGAGTTTATCTCCTAATAATTTAATGCAGTGCATCTTAGTTTCAACCAAACTTCGCCGATGATAGCCTGACCATTTTTTCCATAGTGTCCTGCCTAAACGTTTAATTGTTCGAAGTAATTCATTTCGCTCTAGCGAGCTACTCTTTGTATCTTTCCATTGTTTCGCATTTTTTCTAGGTGGAATCACCGCATGCGCTTGCCGATCTGCAATGACCTGACGGCATTGCTTGGTGTCATAAGCTCCATCGGTATAAACAGAGTCAATCCGCTCATCTTGTGGAATCTGATCAAGTAAATCACCAAGCACCTGTGAATCACTGACATTATTGGTTGTAAGCTGAACTGCTCGTATTTGTAGGGTTTTGGCATCTATACCAATATGAAGTTTACGCCATTGGCGACGATATTCAGATCCATGTTTCTTGCGTTTCCATTCGCCCTCACCTAGAAACTTCATGCCTGTAGAGTCCATGAGTAGATGCAGCCCATCGCTACTTTTTTGGTAGCTGATTACAATATCAATATGCTTTTGTCTTCTACAAAGCGTGGTGTAATCTGGAGCTATCCAATTTAATCCGCAAAGTTTAATCAGACTTTGTACAAAGCCAGTAACCATACGTAAAGACAGACGGAATAAGGATTTAATCATTAAGCAGCATTGGATGGCTGCGTCGGAGTAGGTTTGATTTCGCCCTTGTTTACCGATGGACGGAGCATACCATTGCGTAGCAGGATCAAACCAAATGGCAATATTTCCGCGACTCATGAGTGCTCGGTTATATGCGGGCCAATTGGTTGTGCGGTAGATTTTGTGTG
>NZ_PQLP01000146.1:0-814 GCF_002918965.1 Acinetobacter sp. ACNIH3
TATTCTTTCATCGAATAAATTATTACTCCTTTGGAGACGTTAGCAATGTTAGATCAAAATACAGCAGCCCAATTAAAAACCCTTTTAGAACGCCTTGAAGGACCAATCGAACTGGTAGCCACTTTAGATGCTTCAGATAAATCTGCAAAAATCAAAGAACTTGTAGAAGAAATCGCTGGACTGTCTGATTTAGTGACTGCCCGTTTTGATGGTACCAACAAACGTGCACCAAGTTTTGGTGTGGCTAAAGCCGGTGAACAGCCTCGTGTTTTCTTCGCAGGCCTGCCAATGGGTCATGAGTTCACATCGCTGATTCTGGCATTGCTGCAAACTTCGGGTTATGCACCGAAAGTATCGAATGAAGTTCTTGAATCGATCAAAGGTTTAGGAATCAAGTCCGACTTTGATGTGTTTGTCTCTTTAAGCTGTCATAACTGTCCGGATGTGGTTCAGGCACTCAACCTGATTGCTATCTATAACCCAGGTACAACAGCAACCATGATCGATGGTGCTTTCTTCCAGGAAGAAGTTGAAGAACGTAAAATCATGGCTGTACCTATGGTGTTCCAGGACAATGAACACATCGGTCAGGGTCGTATGACTTTGGAAGAAATCATTGCCAAGCTGGATACGGATTCTGCTGCCAAAGATGCGGAAAAGCTGAATGCCAAAGAAGCGTTTGATGTTCTTGTGATTGGTGGTGGTCCTGCGGGGAATACCTCTGCAATCTACGCAGCGCGTAAAGGCATCAAAACCGGGATCGTGGCTGAACGTATGGGCGGTCAGGTCATGGATACCATGGACATTGAGAACT
>NZ_PQLP01000147.1:0-810 GCF_002918965.1 Acinetobacter sp. ACNIH3
GTACGTAAAGTCTGGCAAAAACTGAAACGTGAAGGCTATATTATTGCACGCTGTACTGTTGCTCGATTAATGAAAAAGCTAGGTATACAAGGTGTTTGGCGAGGTAAGAACAAACAAACCACCCGTAACCGAGATGACCAAAAACGGGCAGATGATTTAGTGAAACGTAATTTTACTGCTGATCATCCTGACCAACTGTGGGTCAGTGACTTTACGTATATTCAAACTCATTCAGGCTGGGTATATACCGCCTTTATTATTGATGTGTTCTCACGAGCAATTGTTGGCTGGAAAGTATCTACACGAATGAATACAGATAGGGTGCTCGATGCATTAGAGCAAGCATTGCATGATCGAGGCATGCCAAAGAATGTGATTCATCATTCCGACAGAGGTGTGCAATATCTTTCCATTCGCTATACCAATCGTTTAGAAGCAGCGAATTTACGAGCATCAGTCGGTACGACTGGTGATTCATACGATAATGCTTTGGCTGAAACGGTGAATGGCTTATACAAAACAGAGGTGATTGAATATTTAAAAGCAGATTGGCAAGGTTTAGCAGATGTACAACTTGCGACACTAAACTGGGTAGATTGGTTCAATAAAAAGCGTGTACACAGTGCACTGGGTTATGTATCGCCTTTTGAGTTTGAAGCAATGTACTATGATAAGATTAACCCGTAAGCGTCCGCTGAACCCCACTTTTTCTAACTCATTAATACCGCGATAGTGTCCACTTAAATTTAAGTGGACACCTATTTATGGATTTAAAGACAGTTATAGACAGTGCACCAACGCTAAAAAAGC
>NZ_PQLP01000148.1:0-788 GCF_002918965.1 Acinetobacter sp. ACNIH3
GGTGGTGTTTCAAAAAGTATGCTGGCATTAAACGAATCCATTATTGATATAAAAGAACACTAAATCAAAGGCTTTGAAATGATTTTCAAGCTTTTTGGAGAAGTTGCAGCTTCTCCTAAAGCCTCGCCTGATTCGATGCCGTAATCGACAATTATTGCCTTCTATACCCACAGTGAAAAATTTACCAATCAACTGTTTGCATTCTTTAAAGGTCGTAACAAAGCTATCCCAATGGTCACTTGATATACATGTATAGCTTACACCTAACTGCTTCAATTTTAATTTAAGTCGTTTTGCAGTGGCTAAATCTCGGTTACCCCATACATAAGCAACAATTTCACCTGTTTCTCGATGATAGGCATAAATTAGCCATTGTTTATTTTGCTTATGACCAACAAAAGTCCAAAACTCATCTACTTCAAGGGTTTCATAATGACTTTGCTGTGCTCGAAGTTGATATTTTGATTGGCTAAGTGTCCGTAGAACTTTACCGATACTTACTCTTTCAATTTCTGCTATATCCCTGACACCACTGCCTCGCACCATGAGGTGTAATATTTTGGTTTTGATACCTGAGTGACAGCCTTGATAACTGAGAGCATGATCACCAATAAATTGACGTCTGCATATTTTACATTGGTAATTTTGCTTACCATCTACTTTTGTGCCATTTTTCTTTATACTGTCACTTAGGCAGGCTGGACACTTGATTTCTAGAGTTATTCGCATTTCTCTATTTTATCAAAATCCAACCTGCTTTTTTTCAGCATACTTTTTGAAACACCACC
>NZ_PQLP01000149.1:0-774 GCF_002918965.1 Acinetobacter sp. ACNIH3
GCAGGTAATGAATCAGATTCTGTTACCGCTGTAGCAGATACAGCAACAGATACCACTGCTCCAGAGGTCCCGGTTATTGAGGGCTTTGATGGCACAACAGTGGTAGGCACAGCCGAGCCGGGTTCAATCATTACCGTAAGAGACGCGGCGGGTAATGAACTTGCTACTGGTACAGCGGATGAAGAAGGTAATTTCAGCGTTGTGCTTGAACCGGCGGTTGAAGATGGTGCAGAAGTAGAAGTCACGGCGACATACAAGGGACAGCTGAGCCAGGATCAACAATTCAAATAAAAAACGAAGATGGAGAAGTTTTAGGATCTGTAATAGTTGATAACAACGGAAACTATACTATTGAGCTTAATCCGCCATTGAGTAATGGTGAGGAAATCAAAGTTACAGCAACAGATAAATCTAATAATACTTCTATTGAAACAGTAGTTAATGCTCCTGACACCACAGCCCCGTTATTACCGGTTATTGCAGGCTTTGATGGTACAACAGTGGTAGGCACAGCCGAGCCGGGTTCAACCATTATCGTGAGCGACACTGAGGGTAATGAGCTTGCTACTGCTATAGCGGATGAAGAAGGTAATTTCAGCGTTGGGCTTGAACCGGCGTTTGAAGATGGTGCAGAAGTAGAAGTCACAGCGACAGATGCAGCAGGTAATGAATCAGATTCTGTTACCGCTGTAGCAGATACAGCAACAGATACCACTGCTCCAGAGGTCCCGGTTATTGAGGGCTTTGATGGCACAACAGTGGTAGGCACAGCCG